>NZ_BAAHAP010000006.1:0-97157 GCF_054777495.1 Echinicola sediminis
GTAGACGAAAGAGAATATGTTGTGAATTGCATTATGAAACCTTCAGTAGGCATCATAGTCGCAATAATTCGAAAACTAGATTTAGACAAAGAAGTATTTGGCAATAAAAAACTGAAAGAATTGGGTGTCTTTTTTGATAATTATCCAAAATTCAGAAATCAAAAGATTGGCCATGGTTTTTCATTTGAAGATGATTTAGATTCTTATCTAGAGTTCTTTGAAACGTTTTTTGAAAAAGTCGATTTAACTTCAATCTCAGAGGTGCTCGATGAAAATGATTTAGTTGTCGTTAAAAAACAAGAAGATAATTTATTCAAAGGTGTTTGCTATAAACCTGATGGCGCAACCTATTTAGCGTGGAATTGCCCAAGAGAAATTCATGATTTCCAAATAGGCCAACTATACGTTTTAGGTGCTTCAGGAAAGTATTTTAAAATATCTCCGTTTGTAAAAATTGAGAATGAATCGGACTTCTATACATTTTGCTCAATTGAAGAAAAACTCACAGGACGAACCAAGTTTAATCAGCTCTTAAAAACAGGGACTTTAAACACTGAAATTCCTGAATTCGAAAAAATAACCATTTCAAGTGATGGCCTGAAGAGAAAAACAGCAAACGGAACAGTGATTAATCACTTTGAAAATAACTTTAAGAAGTACATTGATATTGGTATTACTACGAGTATTATCAACTTTCTTAAAAAGAACCGTTCATCAGTATTCGCAACTATTTGGGGCCACGGTGGAGTTGGAAAAACAGCATCAATACAACGTTCGCTTGAAATACTCTGCAATCAAGAAAGAAGACTTTTTGATTACATAGTATTCTTATCAGCAAAGGACCGATATTACAATTATTACCAAGGGAAAATTAATCCCGTCAACGAAGGGATTTCTTCATTAGAAGACATTGTATCCACACTTAATGAAATCATTTTCGGCAATAAGTCATTCGAAACCGACCCAATTATCAATTATGATGGTCACCTCATGATTGTTATTGATGACTTTGAAACATTTTCCAAGGCCGAAAAGGAAAGAATAACCGATTTCATTAGAAAATTAGATATTAATCATCATAAGGTTATTCTTACCACACGGGCCGCAACCTTTATTACAGGTGAAGAAATTCAAACCAAAGAGCTAAATGAAGAAGAGACAGTTAGATTTTTAATAGAGGCACTACAAATCGAAATTCCTAGCTTTAATATTGCTCTTTTGTCAAAGGATCTTAAGAAGAAAGAAACCAAAGAGAAGGTATTTGAAATAACTTCAGGTAGACCATTGTTTATTTTTCAACTTGCCCTTTTCATTGGCCAAAAAGGTAATCTAAGTGAAGCATTAACTTCAGAAATCAAATCAACTAAAGAAGCTTTAAACTTTTTATATGACCGTATATACGACTATCTCTCGCTAAATGCGAAAAACATGTTTCTCGCCATTAGCTTATTGGTGGATGAAAATGACCTTACCGGACTTATTGGAAATCTAAAATTTGTGCTAAATAAAGAGGACAAAGAGGAAGAGTTTCAGAATGCTTTAAATGAGCTTATCAAGCTTAAAATTATTATAGTTTCAGATAAGGATTTCTACAAAGTTTATTCGGTTGAGATTTATCGACTAATGAAGCTTTATTATCAAAACAAGGGTCCAGAATTTGAAGGAAACATCACGAATAGATATAATCTAATTAGCACAGAGAAAGGAGCTTCAACAGAAACTGCCTTGCTTGAGAATGCGGACGCTAGTAGATTAATGGAAGATGAAGTAGAGGTTGAAAACAAGTATCGCTATATCCTCAACAGAGAAAAGTCACCGTATGAAATTAAACTAAGAGCACTTCTAAATTTTGCTTCATATTTAATTTCTCATAAAAGCAAACCTGACAAGGCCATAAAGCTATTTCAAGACTATAATCACATTTTTCGGAAAGACCCAAGATACATCAAGGATTATTCGACAACAGCATGGATGGAAGGTTCTTCATCATCAAAGTATTTAGCTGTTCAAATCATTCAAGACTTTTTTACAACAAAACCGAGACTTGAGCAAGAGCAATATTTAGAACTTCTTGGAATACTCACTACTTACAAAGGAATTCTTGTCGTAACAGAAAGAGATGAATTAAAAGGATTGCTGCGTACAGGTGAAATTAACCGAACGGAATATAGCATTAGACATAAGGAGCAAAAGGAGAGGATCAAAGACATTTTTAAATATCCAGGAGGTCATCTATTTAATGTTGTAAAAGAAATTGATTTGATGAGCCTTGCTCCTAGTTGCCGCAATTTTGTATTAGATGGGTTAACTCACTACATCGAAATATGTATAAGACATAATCGCAGACAATTGGGAAGGCAAGTATGCGAGAAGGTATTAAATGAGCTACCACAGAACTTTCAAAAGCCTTTTCAATATAAATTAAACAAGATTGAGTATATCGAAAACCCAAGTGCATTCGGAAATGACAATCAAAAAATAATCCCGAATGACAATAATTCGGATTTAGCGGTGAAACTTAAAGAGGCATTGAATAAATAAAAACGCCACACAACAAAACCTATAAGCAATAGCGCCCTGCGGGACGCTACTGCTCATAGCCAAACCGTTGGGTGTAATTTAACGAAACCATGAGCAAGCAATACATTAACCTATTACTGATATGTTTAAACATTTGGATAAAGTTGTGGTCAAATGATGAATAGTTCACAAGAAGAATATGGGAAAAACAAGCTTAGAGAACTAATTGTAATATTTTTAATTGGTGTAATTGGAGTTGGAATATTTCTTTATTTCAAGACTGGGATTCCTATTTTGAAAATTATAATAATGTGTTCAGCCTTATTGCTCTTTTGGAGTACGTTACTTAAACTAATTTGGCTGATTACAAAAACAAGAAATAAATAATAAGTCCAGATTAAATGACAATTCAAGAAAATATAGAAGTTCAAAAGATTGAATTTTCAAAATTGTATTGCTTATGATCCGCATCGTTTCCTCCAAGGAAATTTTCCCATAATTCATTGAGCTCCTTTGGCGCCATTAAAAAATAATTCGTGCTAACCTGACTAGCGCCAGATAGATCTCCCGTCATTCGACGGGACAGGCTGTGTAAACTTGTCCGCCGTGGTGGATTCGTGGACACACCTTCTTGATATTTTTGTTTACCGGCACAATCGCGGATACTAATGATTGTTTTTTTTCTTAATCGATTCAATGACCCCCCAAAAAAAATAAAGGTCCCCGCTGCAAGCGGGGACCTTTTAATAGTATAATGCCTGAATGATCAAACCCTTTCCAATAAAACCGGATAGGTCTTTTCAGAAGCCCATTGGGGAACGTAGATGTTCTCATCCTGGTCGATGCAGACATCGTGGGGGTTCATAAAGGTCTGCCCCACATGGTGGCTGGTCTGGAGCTTTCCATCGACATACTGAGGTTTGGAGCCTCCTGGAGAGGAAATGGCTTTGTTGTTTTTGTCCATGACCAGGACATGGCCGTCGTATTTTTCCCAGCTTTTGGTGACGATCACGGCAAAGTAAAGGTTCTTCCCTTTGATCACCGGCCGGCATACCCAGCAGCCCGGGGTAGGGATGGTTTCAAGATGCTTGCCGTCCAGGCTGAAGCGCTTAAATTCCTGGGCTGCCCTGGAGGTGACCAGTAATTCTGTCTTGCCCTTTTTCCGGGTGTCCAGACAAACCCCATGGGCCTGCTTGAGCTGCTCATCTCCATCACCCTGTCCGCCAAAGTGCCGGATGTACTCTCCTTTGGGCGAATATTGGATGACATAGCTTTTTCCGTATCCATCGGCCACGTAGATGTCCCCGTTAGGACCTATGGCCGTTTCGGTGGGCTTGTACTGCTCCGGGCTATCGTATACCCCGGTTTCTTTGGGATAGTTTAAGGTCAGGAGTATTTTGCCGTCAAGGGTGGTTTTGAACACCTGGTGACGGTCATGGTCGGTAATGTATAGGAATTCTTCGCCTCCTTCTTCATGGAGGGTCAGCCCGTGGGCAGCAGGAAAATCATGCCCCCAGGTTTTGAGGATCTTGCCGGAACGGTCGTAAAAGATGACATTGTTCTTGGTCTCGTTGGTCAGTAGGATCAAACGGCCCTTTTTATCCTGTACCATTTCATGACAGTCCTTTACCGGGAATTTGGCCGGATCCTGGTTGCCCCAGTTTTTGTTTACCTTGTACTTGAAATCCCCATGCCCGATGATCTCTTCTTCGGGATTTTTGGATTTTCCAAAATTGATATTGGGAAGAATAAAGGTGGAGGTGACTAATGCCGAACTGTATTTTACGAATTTCCTTCGGTCAAACTGGGCTTCCTTTTTCATATGTGTTTTGTTTTATTGACTTCATTGATCCAGCAGCAAACAGGTAGGTTTTAAGGTATCAAAACGGAGGAAGATGTTACCGTTTATCGCTGGGGATTTATTTTAACGATGCTAAAGATATAAAATGCCGGGCTATTATCGGTCTATTTGTTTAAACATTTTGTCATATTGATTTACTGGCTGGCAATAACCGTGGAGTCCTGATAGATTGCGGACTCCTCAACCGTCTTTTGAAGATCATCCGCGATGATTTCCAATTCGGGAACGGTCTTTTTGAGCTGTCCCTTGCCGTCCTCGGAAACGGCCGTTTGCCAGAGGTAGATTTTCTTCAGCCTTTTTAGCTTGCCCAAGGCCCCGACACTTTGGTCACTGATCGAGGTCCCGTATAAGTTGAGGTACTCCAAATATTCCATTTTGTCGATTCCCGCCAGTTCACTGTCCTTGATGGCCGTGTTTTCCAGATGGAGTTCGGTGAGGTGCTTGAAGTCCTTTAGGAATTTGAAGTCCTGGCCTGCTTCCAGTTGGACCTTGCCTAGGTTAAGCCAGGTTGTTTGTTCAGCGGCTTTCTTCAGCGCATTTACCTGCTCTTTCTTCATGGGCAGG
This sequence comes from Echinicola sediminis, assembly GCF_054777495.1. Taxonomy (NCBI): domain Bacteria; kingdom Pseudomonadati; phylum Bacteroidota; class Cytophagia; order Cytophagales; family Cyclobacteriaceae; genus Echinicola; species Echinicola sediminis. The sequence goes on from NZ_BAAHAP010000006.1 coordinate 4,946, forward strand.
CCGGTATTGAGGTAGCTGACCTGGATAAAGGGGCTTTCGGCAGATAAAGGGGATACCGAAAAGCCCAGGTCCCGCAGTTCCTCAAGTTCGTCGGCAGAAAGGCTTTTCACCTTTTTGGCGTAGAGGGGATTCACTTGGATTTGCTTGGGGTTGGCTATTTCATCGAGGATTTCTTGGATGTCCTTGGATACCTCTACCTCAGCGACCTTTTTATCAAAGGAAGCTTCATTGCTGATCCACCATTCCAAAAGCGCAATTTCGTCCTTGCTGAGCGGTTTTTTGCCTTCGGGGGGCATCACGTCCTCATGCTCTTTGGGGAGGTTGACCCTTTTGAACAGTTCGCTGTGGGCAGGCTGTCCGGGTACCAGGCTGGGGCCGTTTTCCCCGCCTTTGAGGAAGCCTTCTTTGGTGTCCAGCCTTAGGTCGCCTTTGGTTTTCTCGGCATTGTGGCAGCTTTCGCACTTGCTGTCCATGATGGGCTTGATAAAATCATCAAAGATGATGGCTTCTTCCACATTGTCGATGATACGTGCCTGTGCGGTCTTTTTGGGCGGAAGCCCGGCCATGGCGCGCATGCTGTTGGGCATATAGCGGACCAGGTAATCGGAACCATGGGTGAGGTTGCCCCCAAGGTGTCCGGTGAAGGTGAGGCAGATAACACTGGCGGACAGGGCCGTAAAATAGGCAGTGCCGGAGGCTTTGGACTTAAGGACCAAAGCGATGATGGCGAGCAGCATCGTGGCCAATCCCAAATACAAGTGCCAGTCCAGGGTCGAGCCTTGGTATTCCCCGCTCAGTGAAAGCAAGTACCCGAATACTGCCGCTCCGACCGAGGTCAAGATTCCCAGAAACAACACAAAGGAAACACTTTGCTCCAGGTGCTTGAACCGGGGGATTTTTGCCATCAGTTCCATCAAAAAGGCCAACAGGATAAAGCCTATGGGAAGGTGGACGATCAATGGGTGAAAGCGCCCGATAAACAGCCACAGGTCAGAAGGTTCTTCCAAAGGGCCTTGGACCTGTTGTGCCAGTAAGGGAATGCTGATCAACAGAAAAGTAAAAAAAAGGGACAGTAGCTTCTTCATATTTGTGAATGGTATTGGGTTTATTGGTTCACCCGGTAATCGGTAAAATTACTTTTTATGTGTATTCGCTTTATTGAACGTGGCCAAATTAACTTGGGGCCTAGCTTTTTTTTAGCTTTCCTACTTTTTCCATTGATGAAAAAGTAGGCAAAAAACCTAGGCCTGTGGAGCATTCTTCAAATTGAGCTGATGACGGTTTAGATCAGAGCCATTTTACTCAATTTGATTTTGAAACACTCGCTCTGGGCTGAAAATGAGTGGATCTCGCTGTTCCACGACGCGAGCTAACTCATTTTCTTAACGCCCTCCGCAACTGTTCCAAAACCGAATGCTCCAAGGGCCGGATTCCTGGTTTCCGTTTATTATTTTGACTTGCATTAACCATGTTCATCCTTATGGATGCTCATATTACTTTTATATGTTTTGGGAAATAGATGATCAATTAGGCAATGATTTTTTCGATCACATTTCCATGCACATCGGTGAGCCTGAAGTCCCGCCCCTGGAAATGGTAGGTGAGCTTTTCATGGTTAAGGCCCAGCTGATGAAGGATGGTCGCCTGCAGGTCATGCACATGGACACGGTCTTTGATGCCATAGTAGCCGATCTCATCCGTCTCGCCATAGCTCATGCCGGGCTTGATGCCCCCGCCGGCCATCCAGGTCGTAAAGGCTTCCAGGTGGTGGTCCCTGCCCACAAAGGTCATTTCCTTGCCGCCCCTGTTTTCACGCATCGGGGTACGTCCAAACTCCCCGCCCCAAACGACCAGGGTGTCATCCAACAGCCCCCGCTGCTTAAGGTCTTTCAGCAGGGCGGACATGGCTTGGTCCACCTCTTTGCAGCGGTCTTTGAAGCCATGGTTGAGGGCCTCGCTTTTTCCTGCACCATGGGCATCCCAGCCCCAATGGTAAAGCTGGATAAAGCGCACTCCTTTTTCGGCCAGCCTACGCGCCAAAAGGCAATTATTGGCAAAGGAAGATTTTCCGGGCTCGGTGCCGTACATTTTATGAATATAGTCGGGCTCGTCCTTGATGTCCATGGTTTCCGGAACGGACATCTGCATCTTAAAGGCCATTTCATACTGCGAAATCCGGGTCATGATCTCGGGATCGCCCACTTCCTCAAATTGCTTTTTGTTGATGGAATTGATGGCATGGATGGATTTTTCCCGAAGGTCCCTGCTCATGCCTTTGGGATCCGAAAGGTAAAGTACCGGATCTCCTTTGGAGCGGCATTGCACACCTTGGTAAACGGTGGGAAGAAAACCGCTTCCCCAGATACTTTTTCCGGCACTGGGGGTTTTGCCTCCGGAAACCAATACCACAAAGCCCGGTAAATCCTGGTTTTCTGAACCCAGACCATAAGTGACCCAAGAGCCCATGCTAGGCTTGCCCAGCCTGGCACTTCCGGTCTGCATCAGCAATTGGGCCGGAGCATGGTTAAATTCATCGGTATGCATGGCCTTGAGGAAGGTCACGTCATCCGCACATTGGGAGAAGTGGGGCAACCTATCGGAAATCCAGGCACCGGAATCGCCATGTTGTTTGAAGCTGAACTGAGGGCCTAGCATCTGCGGGGTGCCCTGGATAAAGGCAAAGCGCTTGCCTTCCAATAAGGAAGGAGGACAGTCCAGGCCATGGAGTTTTTGGAGTTCAGGCTTATAATCAAAGAGCTCAAGCTGGGAAGGAGCACCGGCCATGTGCAGGTAGATCACCCTTTTGGCCTTGGGCAAAAAGTGAGAAGGAAGCGCCTTCATTGGATTGGCATTGTCCCTCAAGCTTCCCAAAGCATCGCTTGCCCGCTCACAGGAGCTCAAGCTGCTGCCCATCAGGGAGCCCAAGGCGATCGAGCCCATGCCGGAAAGGCACTTTTTCAGGAAATGCCTCCGGGTGTTCAGTTCTGCTTTTTTATATTCAATTTCTTCAAAAAGATTCATGATGTTCTAAATTTTAGGTCCGGGTTTCACTTAGTTTTTGGTGATAAAAGCATCCAGGTTCATGATGGCATTGGCTACCACGGTTAGGGAGTTGAGTTCTATGTCGTTTTGGTTTTTGTCCAAATTCTCCAATCCTTCCCCGGTTTGCTCAAAATGCTCCTTGGCTTCTTGATAAAGCTTTTCCAGCGTGTTCAGGTCACTTTCTGAAGGAGGTGCGAATAATGCCAGTTCAAAGCCTTTGGTGATTTGCTTGTCCAGTTGCTTGCCTGAGGCTTGCATCTTTTTGGCCAAGGCCTGGGCTGCTTCTACATACACCGGGTCGTTTAGCGTGACCAATGCCTGCAGAGGCGTATTGGTATCAATTCTTCGGTTGACACAGAATTCACGGCTTGGCCCATCAAAGGCAATCATAGAGGGATAAGGGCTGGTACGCCTGATATAGGTATACAAAGCCCGGCGGTGCTGGTCTTCTCCTTCGCTGGTCTCCCATTGAGAACCGTTGTATACTGCTTGCCAGATACCCTCCGGCTGGTGGGGCATTACGGAGGGACCGTACATTTTATCACTTAGCAGGCCGCTAACGGCCAGGGCCTGGTCACGGATCTGCTCAGCCGAAAGTCTTACCCTTGGTCCGCGGGACAGGTAATCGTTGGCCGCGTCAATCTTCAGCTTTTTGCTGCTGACATCGGAAGACTGTTTATACGTTTCAGAGGTAACGATGAGTTTGATCAATGCTTTGATGTGCCACTGCTGGTCTTTCATCCAATGGAGGGCCAGCCAGTCCAATAGCGCCGGATGGGTAGGAGCTATTCCCTGCGAGCCAAAGTCTTCCTGGGTTTCCACAATGCCTTTGCCAAAGAGCTGTCCCCAGATCCTGTTGACGGTTACCCTTGCGGTCAAAGGGTTCTCCCCACTGACCAGCCATTTGGCCATTCCCAGGCGGTTGGATGGTGCTCCTTTGGGAAGATCGGGCATGGAGCCCGGCACGCCAGGGGAAACCTCCTTGCCATGCGTGGTCCAGTTGCCCCTTTCAAACACAAAGGTGGAGCGCTTTTCTTCTTCAGGCAGTTCCTGCATGATGGGCAGGGTGTATTTTTTGATCCCCTCCAATTCGGATTCTTTTTCTTTGATCATACCGGCCAACTGATAGGTATTCGAACTGTTTTTTACCGAATCCAACCAATTGGTCAGGGCTTCTTTTTTCTGCAAATCAATGTCCGTATACACCGGAATCACGGGGCTTTCCACCGGATAGGTGTCTTTGTCCGCGGTATTGTTCAGGAAGGCATAGAACTTAAAGTACTCATCATGCCTGATGGGGTCATAAGGGTGGCTGTGGCACTGCACACAGGCAAAGGTGATGCCCTGCCATACTTCCCAGGTGGTGTTTACCCGGTCCAAAACGGCGGCCACGCGGAATTCCTCATCGTCGGTGCCACCCTCGTCATTGGTCATGGTATTCCGGTGAAAACCAGTGGCGATCAGCTGGTCCTTGCTGGGCTCGGGCAAGAGGTCCCCGGCCAGCTGCTCTATGGTAAACTGGTCAAAAGGCATGTCCTGGTTAAAGGCCTTGATGACCCAGTCGCGGTACTTCCACATGTCCCGGTGGCGGTCGGCTTCATAGCCTTTGGAATCGGCATAGCGGGCCAGGTCCAGCCACATGGATGCCCATCGTTCCCCATACTGCGGAGAGGATAAGAGCTCATCCACCAAGGCCTCGTAGTTGGCTGAAGAAGGATCGTTCTTTAGCTTTTGGACCATTTCCTGTGTAGGAGGCAGTCCGGTAATGTCCAGGCTCAGCCTTCTGGCCAAAGTGGTCGGATCAGCCTGTGGGGAAGGGGACAGCCCCTTGTCTTCCATCTTTGCCAAGATAAATTGGTCAATAGGGTTGTTTTCCCAGGATGCCTGATTCACTTCGGGGACTGCGGGCTCCTCAGGCTGCACGAAAGACCAATGGTCTTCCCATTCCGCTCCTTGGTTGATCCATTTTTTCAGGATCTCCACTTCTTCCTTGCTGAGGGCAGGTCCTTCGGGAGGCATTCTTTGTTCAGGATCCTGATGCAATATCCTCTTGATCATCTCGCTTTCCTCTGCTTTCCCGGGCAAAATAGCGGGATGTCCCGACTCGGTGGGAGTGAGGGCGTCTTCCTGGAAAAGTAGACTGAAGCCCCCGGATTGCTTGACACCTCCGTGGCAGGAGATACATTTTCCATTGATGATGGGCCGGACTTCTGCATTAAAATCAACTTTTTCCGCCTCACTGTTACAGGAGACAAAGGCGAGAAGTCCTATGTAAAATAAACTCAAAAAAACGGCTAGAGATCGTGTCATCTATTGGGATTTTGTTAAATGTGATGAAGTCCCAAATATGTCCAAATGGCCCAATTTATACTTTTCCCAGCGTCCCAAATGCCTTGTTTATTTGTCTCATGGCTGTTTTTGGGCGGTTTTGTTGAGGAATTTTTAAGCTATTTGATGTTATCATACACTTCTGCTGTAATTTAAGCATGTACTTTTCCATTGATGAAAAGTACCAAACCTTGCCTACCGCGAGGCAGGAATCTGGGCCTGTGGAGCATCCCGTACAGTAGTCGGGACAGGTCCTTCAAATTGAGCCAATCCCTTTTTCCTCGCACTTCCCCATCGCAAAAGGGCCTGCCTGTTGCAGACAGGTTACCATTGACAGGGGGTTCAACGTGCGGAGGGGCTCCCCTTCAATGTTGTTAAGTTAACCACAGATTAAATGGATAACCACAGATTAAAAGAGGTTAAATGAAACATCTGTGTTTATCTGTATTCATCAGTGGTTATTATTCCTCTTAACTTAATAGTATGGAGGGTTAGGAGGTAACGAGGGTGAATAGATATCCGTCATTTACTCCCCCTCACACTAAAGAAAATATTGACCTCTACCATTGACAGTCGATAGAATATTTTGAATTTTAAAAATTTACTTGGTTGTGCCAATCGCGGCGGATCGGCACGGATAAAATTGAGCCTAAGACTCAACTTACCTCGTCCCTTCATCCCGATAGTTATGCGAGAAGGGACAACAAAGACAACAAATTCATGGATAAAATAAGACAATGTCATTCAGCTCCTTTATGTATTAAAGAGTATTGACTTCTCGCTATGACGCTGGCGATCCTATTTCACCATTTTTTAAATCTAACTCGGGTTAATAGATTAATCTAATCTGACTGTCGGGGATTTTGCACGTAAAATTAATAGATCAAAATACTTAACAGAAATCCTTCTGAAGGCCTTTGGAACATTCGGTTTTGGGACAATTGATGGAGGCGTTAAGAAAATGAGTTAGCTCGCGAAGTGGACGAGCGAGATCCACTCATTTTTAGCCTACAGCAAATGGCACAAAATCAAATTGAGGCAAACTGTTCGTAATCGAAAACGAATTCACTCAATTTGAAGAACCTGTCCCGACCACTGTACGGGATGCTCCATAGCCTAGTCCCGAAAGCTTTCGGGATGGTTCTTTTCATCAATGGAAAAGAACAGAAAGCAAAAAGAACCGTATAAGATTTGGTTACGTGCAACATTGCGGATACACAGATAATTTAAGTTTGATCTCCTTGAAAAAATCAGTGAACGCCCGTTTTGTTTTTGTGTTTGCCGGAATACTCCGATGGGGTAAGGCCGAATTTGGATTGGAAGGTCTTGGTAAAGTGGGAGGGGGATTTAAAACCCGAAAGTTGGCTTACCTCTGATATGGAGAGCTCGCTTTTTTGGAGCAAATGCTCGGCGCGGGAAAGCTTGATTTCCTTGATAAATGTGGATACGGAATAGCCACCCTGTTCTTTGAACTTTCGGTAAAGTTGGGAGCGGCTGGTGCCCAGTTCACGGCACAGCATATTGACATCAAAATCTTCATTTTGGAGATTGGCAATCACAATGGCCCTTGCTTCATTGATGAACTCATCGGGGTTTTCTTTTTTGACTTCAGGAATAAGTGACAGTTTATCGTCGATAGCATTTGTTTTGACAGGAAGGGGAGAGGGAGTTTTCTTCTTTCTGTTTCTCCAAACCCATAAGAAAAGGATCAGGCCGATGGCCAGTGCCGCAGTAGCTATTACACCTGTAGCAAGCCAAGGGAAGGTGGATTTCACGATTATGTCGATTGTCCTGCCTTCATTGTTCCAAATGCCGTCATTATTGCTTCCGATGACCCGGAAGGTGTACTTCCCCGGAGGTAGGTCCACATAAGCAGCTTTGTGATTATGGCTGTAGTTCCAATCCTCTTCCCAGCCTTCTAAACGGTAGGCATACCGGTTTTTGTCCGGTTTGATAAAGTTCAGGCTTGAAAATTCCAGGGTGATGTCATTGCTGCCATCGGGCAAGGTAATACTGGTGGTCGCATTAATGTCTTTTTCCAACAAACCTGCAGTGCCCTGCTGGATTTTTTTATTGTTGATGTACAGGTTGGTAAATGCGATGGACGGTTCATGGGGATTGGTTTTTAGGCTGTCCGGATGAAAAAGGCTCAGCCCGTTGATTCCCCCAATAAGGAAATGCCCGTTCCGGGTTTTTTCCAAACTGCCCTGTGAAAAGTGGTTGCCCGCCAGTCCATCAGCGGTGGTGTAATGGCCGGTGATGTTTATTTTTGCCTTTTTTCTGTCCAGTTGGCCCCGGTAAAGTCCATTGTCTGCCGAAAACCAGATTTCATGGTCCTGCCAGTGGAGGTTACTTATTTTTGACAGGTTCAGCTTAGGCACTTCAAGTTGTACATATTGGCCCTCTTCCAGTAGCCAAAAACCATCATTTTTAGTTCCCAGCAGGACAGCTCTCCCTTTTGGTGCAATGCCTAAAACAATGGCTTTATTACTTTCAGACTGCTGGGGAAGGGGGGAGCGCTCAATGGAGAAATCAGCACCAGGCTTTGTTTTGATGATCCCATTATCGGTACCGATCAGGATATGATCACCTTCTTCCACTATACAGTGGACGGGGCTATTGATACCCGGTACGGGGATGGTTTTGCTGTTTTTATTTTTGGCTGCTAGAAAAAATAGTCCTCCCTCTGTTCCGATCCAGGTATTTCCCTTACTGTCGTTTAAAATATCATGGATCAGCAGCTCTTCCGAAGCAGGGAGATCTATTGCTATGGGCTCGAAACGCTCCCTTTTCACATCAAACCGTACCAATCCATGTAACTGGGTGCCCAAAAGAAGGATATCTTCCTCTTGGGTTTCGGAAATTTTCAGGATGGTGTTGTCCATGAGTTTTCCCGGCAGGTCCTGCTTTAGGTATGGGGTGAAAAGGCCCTTCTCCAGGTCAAAGAGGTTGATCCCTCCTCCATCGGTACCGACCCAAATCCTTCCTTTGCTGTCTTGGAGTATATCGGTGATATGGTCTATGCTCAGGCTGCTTTCATCATCAGGGCTGTGCTGAAAAGAAGTGAAATTGCTGGGATAGTTGTCATAGATATTTACGCCGCCGTTGCTGGTGGCAATGAGAATCTGTTTGTCTTTGGTGGTAAAGTCGGTCAACACACTGGCGGTATTGCCTTTCAGGTTGATCTTTCCTTTGGTATTATAGCGGATAAAGGTATCCGAGGTACGGTTGTAGACACTCATCCCGCCCTGCATGCCCCCAATAATCAGGTCGCGGTCCATGTTTTCGGTGATGGAATAAATGGAATTGGTGGCGATACTGCCCCGGTGCGCTCCTTGGCTGTAGCGCTTGAAAGTCTTGGAATGCTCTTCAAACCTGTTCAGGCCACTTCTGATGGTGCCTATCCAAATGTTCTGATAACTGTCCTCAAAAAGGGAAATGATGGTGTTGCCACTTAGGCTGTTGGGATTGCCAGCTTCATGCCGGTAATTGGTAAAAAGGTCTTTGTCAGGTTCATAGAGGCTCACCCCGCTGTAATTGGTGCCGATCCATAGTCTGCCTTTGCTGTCTTGAATGATCTGGTTGACACTGTTGCCGACAATGCTGTTCGGATTATTCTCCTGATGGAAGTAATTGATGAAATGGTCTTTGTCCGCTTGATACTTTGAAAGGCCCTGGTTTGTCCCGATCCATAGGTTTTGCGACTGGTCCAGGAAAAGCACTTTGATGTTTTTGCCCGGCAAGGCACTGCTGTCATTTGATACAGGCAGATAACTCGTAAACGTGTTGTTGTCCCGGTCAAATCTGTTCAGACCGTACTTAGTGCCGATCCAAAGCTGCTGCTGGGCATCTTCGATGATGGTGTTGATCTGGTTACTGGAAAGGCTCTTGGGGTCATTTTCATCATGATGAAACTGTAAGTATTCATGCCCATCAAACCTGTTGAGGCCATTGGAGGTTCCAAACCATAAAAAGCCGTAATGGTCCTGATAGATGGCCTGAACTTCCATATCGCTGAGGCCTTCTAAGGGAAGTTGGTAGAGGTTCAGTTTTTTTTGCCCCAGGCAAAGGGGGGCGGGACCAAAAAGGAAAAAAATAAGGGAAAAAACTCCAAGCAATAGCCTCAAAATAGCATGATAGCCACTTTTAGAGGGGGAAACACTATGGTCAAGCTGCATTGGAGGCATATAAATTCCATTCGGGTATAACGGTTATTCAGGTAAATATATGGGAAAATAAACGTTTTTGTAAATTTTTTTCTTTTGAATCCTTGTATGGCGGTATTTCTCTGGTGATTTTGGTTTATAGGGGTGTCCACGAATAAACGGTGTCCACAAAAAAACAGGGTCCACGAATTACACGAATCCACCAAGGCGGACAGGTTTGCACGAATTTTTTGTGGAACATTTTGGAGAGTTTTAACCCATTTATGAATTACCTAGATAGCGGGAGAGGTTTGGTTGTGCCGAGGGCTTCGCCCCGGCAGTGAAAAAATGAGCATGCCTAACCTCAGGTCCAGTTTCTGTCATGTTTGGTTCAAGCCCTTTGGCATAGCAAGGATCTTGATTCACGCATTCTGAATGGCCCCAATAACCCAATTCCCAAATAACCAATGACTAAACTCCAAATAACCAATCCCCTTATTGTCTGGTTGTTTTGGTTTATAGGGGTGTCCACGAATAAACGGTGTCCACGAATTACACGAATCCACCACGGTGGACAGGTTTGAACGAATTTTTTTGTGGAACATTTTGGAGAGTTTTAACCTATTTATGAATTACTTAGATAGCGGGAGAGGCTTGGTTGTGCCGAGGGCTTCGCCCCGGCAGTGAAAAAATGAGCATGCCTAACCTCAGGTCCAGTTTCTGTCATGTTTGGTTCAAGCCCTTTGGCATAACAAGGATCTTGATTCATCCAAGTTGAATACCCCCCAATAACCTAATTTCCAAATAACCAATAACCAATCCCATGTTGGTGCCAATCCTAGGTAAAACGAAGATGTTGGATCATGAACTCTGAATGTCCCTTTCCCAATAACCCAATTCCCAAATAACCAATAACTAATCTCCAAATAACCAATAACCAATCCCATGTTGGTGCCAATCCTAGGTAAAACGAAGATGTTGGATCATGAATTCTGAATGTCCCTTTCCCAATAACCTAATTTCCCAATAGCCAATAACTAATCTCCATACAGTCCATCAGACAAGAATATCATGCACGATGTTCCCATGCACGTCCGTGAGTCGGAAGTCCCGGCCTTGGAAAGGGTAGGTGAGTTTTTCGTGGTCCATACCAAGAAGATGGAGGATGGTGGCCTGAAGGTCGTGTACATGGACCCGGTCTTTGATGCCATAATAGCCGATTTCATCCGTCTCCCCGTAGGAAAGGCCAGGTTTGATGCCCCCGCCTGCCATCCAAATGGTGAATGCCTCCAGGTGGTGGTCACGGCCCATGAACTTCATCTCTTTGCCGCCACGGTTTTCGCGCATGGGGGTCCGCCCAAATTCACCGCCCCAGATGACCAATGTGTCATCCAATAGTCCTCTTTGCTTCAGGTCCTTCAGTAGCGCCGACATGGGCTGGTCCACTTCCTTACAGCGGTCATTAAATCCCTGATGGAGCCCCTCGTTATAGTTGGATCCGTGGGAATCCCAACCGTAATGGTAGAGCTGAATAAAGCGCACTCCTTTTTCGGCCAGTCTCCTTGCCAGTAGGCAATTGTTGGCAAAGGAAGATTTGCCGGGCTCCGTGCCGTACATTTTGTGGATGTAGTCCGGTTCGTCAGAGATGTCCATGGTTTCCGGAACGGACATCTGCATCTTGAAGGCCATTTCATATTGGGAAATCCTGGTCATGATCTCGGGATCACCGATTTCCTGATATTGTTGCTTATTGATATCGTTGATGATGTCGATGGTCTTTTCCCGGAGTTCTCTGCTGACGCCTTTGGGATCAGAGAGGTAGAGAACCGGGTCTCCTTTGGAACGGCACTGTACCCCTTGGTACACTGTGGGCAGAAAGCCGCTTCCCCAAATACTTTTTCCGGCACTTGGCGTGGTCCCGCCAGAGACAAACACCACAAAGCCCGGAAGGTTTTGGTTTTCCGTACCCAATCCATAAGTGACCCAGGAGCCCAGGCTAGGTTTGCCCAAGCGGGCACTGCCTGTGTGCATCAGCAATTGGGCCGGTGCATGGTTAAACTCATCGGTATGCATGGCCTTGAGGAAGGAAACATTGTCTACTTCTTGTGAAAAGTGTGGCATACGGTCGGTTACCCAGGCGCCAGACTGGCCGTACTGCTTGAACTGAAACTGAGGCCCCAGCATTTGTGGGGTGCCTTGGATAAAGGCAAATCGTTTGCCTTCCAAAAGGGAAGGAGGACAGTTCAGCCCGTTCAATTTTTCAAGCTCGGGTTTGTAGTCAAACAGCTCCAATTGGGAAGGAGCTCCCGCCATGTGGAGGTAAATGACCCTTTTGGCTTTGGGGATAAAGTGCGAGGGAATGGCCTTCATGGGATTGTCCAGGTCCCCGATGACATTTCCGCCTGAGCCATTGCTGCCGCAGCTGCTGAGGCTTCCTCCTAAAAACGAACCTAAGGCAATGCCTCCCATTCCCGTAAGGCATTTTTTCAAAAAGTGTCTTCGGGTGTTCAACTCGGCATTTCTAAATTGGGCTTCTTCAAACAAGTTCATCGTGCTGGGCTTTAGGTGTTGCTTAGATTAATCAGTCTTTGGTAATAAAGCCGTCCAGGTTGAGGATGGCGTTGGCGGTCATGGTGAGGGCATTGAGCTGAACATCCTTTTCTGTTTTTCCCAGGTTTTCAATGCCTTCTCCACTTTGCTCAAAGTGGGCCTTGGCCGTATCATAAAGATTCAGCAATGATTGCAGGGTTTTTTGGGAAGGTGTCTTATACATGGCCATGGCATAGCCGTTTTTCAATTGCTCTCCCGGATTTTTATCGGATTGGTACATTTTTTTTGCCAAGGCTTGGGCCGCTTCCACATAAACCGGGTCGTTCATGGTCACCAAGGCCTGTAATGGCGTGTTGGTTCTGATCCTGCGGTTGATGCAAACTTCCCTACTTGGACTGTCAAACGCCATCATGGAAGGGTAGGGGCTGGTCCTGCGCCAGTAGGTATAGAGGCCTCTTCTATGCTGGTCATCTCCTTTGCTCTGGACCCATTTTTCGGGGTTGTTGATGACCTGCCAAACACCGTCAGGTTGAGGAGGCATCACCGAGGGACCGTACATTTTGCCGCTAAGAAGTCCGCTGACGGCCAGGGCCTGGTCGCGAACTTGCTCCGCGGTCAGGCGGACACGGGGTCCTCTGGCCAGCCAATAATTCGCAGCATCTTTGGCCTTAAGTTCATCGCTGACCTTTGAGGATTGTCTGTAGGTGGCTGACATGACCAGCTGCTTCAAGAGGCTTTTGAGCTTCCAATCCTGTTCATGCATCCAATTATAGGCAAGCCAGTCGAGCAATTCGGGATGGGTAGGCTCAAATCCCTGGGAACCAAAATCCTCTTGGGTTTCCACAATCCCTCGGCCAAAAAGTTGTCCCCAAACCCTGTTTACGGTGACCCTTGCGGTCAAGGGGTTGTCCTTGCTGACCAGCCATTTGGCCAGTCCTAACCTGTTGTCCGGCAGGCTGTCGGGCAAATCAGGCATAGATCCAGGTACACCGGGTTGTACTTCCTTGCCATGTTCCATCCAGTTGCCCCTTTCAAAAACATGGGTTTTTCTCTGTTGTGCTTCCGGGAGTTCCTGCATGATCGGCAGGGGATCTGGCCGGATGCCTTCGATGCTCTCTTTTTTCTTTTCCACCTGATGGGCAAACTGGTATTGGATGTTGGGAGAGAGGTTTTGTATCGAGTCAATCCAGCCCATCAAGGCTTTTCTTTCTTGTTCTTCCACCTTGGTGAAAACCGGCATGGTCGGGCTGTCTGTCCAGGTGTCCGCATCGGCGGTATTGTTAAAGAAGGCATAAAATTCATAATACTCCTCATGCTTGATGGGGTCGTAAGGGTGGCTGTGGCACTGGACACAGGCAAAGGTGATGCCCTGCCAGACTTCCCAGGTGGTATTCACCCTGTCCAGAACAGCGGAAACCCGGAATTCTTCATCATCGGTGCCACTTTCATCATTGGTCATGGTGTTGCGGTGGAATCCTGTGGCAATGAGCTGGTCTTTGGTGGGATTGGGCAACAGGTCTCCCGCCAATTGCTCTATGGTAAACTGATCAAAAGGCATGTCTGCATTAAAGGCCTCAATTACCCAGTCCCTGAATTTCCACATGGGCCGGTGCCGGTCTTTTTGGTACCCCTTGGTATCCGCGTACCTTGCCAGGTCCATCCACATGGCGGCCCATCTTTCCCCGTAGTGGGGGGAGGATAGCAACTCGTCCACTAGCGCTTCATAGGTGGCCAGGTCAGGGTTTTGTTGGAGTCTTTCCACCATGTCCTTGGTAGGGGGAAGTCCCGTAAGGTCCAGGCTTAGGCGTCTGGCCAGGCTGGCAGGATCGGCCTGAGGGGAAGGAGAAAGGCCTTTTTCTTCCATTTTACTCAATACAAATGCATCGATGGGATTTTGGGCCCATTCCCCGAGGTCGACTTCCGGTACCTCGGGCTTCTCAGGAGCAATAAAGGACCAGTGGTCTTCCCATTCGGCACCTTGGTTGATCCACTTTTTTAGCAATTCGACTTCCTCTTTGCTGAGCGCATCTCCTTCGGGCGGCATGCGGACTTCGGGATCTTCATGGAGGATCCGTTTGATCATTTCGCTGGAGTCTGCCTTGCCGGGAAGTATGGCAGGAATGCCCGATTCCGTGGCGGATAGGGCTTCCGATTGGAAGAGCAGGCTAAAACCTCCGGATTGTTTGACGCCCCCGTGGCATGAAATGCACTTGGAATTGATAATGGGGCGGATTTCTGCATTGAAATCAACCTTGTCGTCCTTTTGGTGCGAGCAGGAAAGACTGGAGATAAGTAGGGCCAAAGCGCCTGTAAGACCTGTTAGGAAGGTATGTTTGAAGGACTTAAAGTAGGAGATGGCTATCATGGGTTCATTACAATAAATTAGATTCTTTTAAGCTGCACCGGAAAAGTCTGTTCGGAATTCCATTGGGGAACATAGATGTTTTCATCTTCGTCAATGCATACATCATGGGGATTCATAAAGGTATGTCCGTCGTAGACGATGGTCTGCAATTTGCCATCGATATATTCGGGTGCGGATCCGCCCGGGGCCGATACGACTTGATCATTTTTGTCGACGATCACGGTCAGACCATCATAGTCTTTTCTGCTCACCGTGCGGAGAACGGAGAAATAAAGGTTTTCGCCTTTGATGACCGGCCGGTTTACCCAACAGCCCGTAACGGGGACTGTCTTCAAGTGCTGGCCGTCCAGGGAGAATCGCTTAAACTCGTGGGCCAAACGGGAGGTAATGATAAGCTCTGGCTTTTCTGGATTTCGGGTATCCAAGCAAATGCCATGGGCTTGCTGCAGGTTGGTGGCAGCTTCACCTTTACCTCCAAAGTGCCTTATGTACTCACCTTTGGGGGAGTATTGGATGATATAGCTCAAACCATAGCCGTCAGCGACGTAGATGTCACCGTTGGGAGCAATGGCTGTTTCCGTGGGGCGATATTGTTCTGGTTTTTCGTACACCCCTGTTTCTTTAGGATAATCCAGGGTCAACAGGATTTTTCCGTCGAGCGTAGCCTTGATGACCTGATGGCGGTCATGGTCGGTAATATAAAGGAATTCTTCTTCCCCTTCCTGGTGCAAGGTCAGGCCATGCCCTCCGGGAAAATCATTCCCCCAGGTTTTCAATACCTTGCCAGATCGGTCATAGAAAATAATGTTGTTGCTGGTTTCATTGGTCAGGAGGATCAATCGTCCTTTTTTGTCCTGCACCATTTCATGGCAGTCTTTCACCGGGATCTTGGAGGCATTTTGCTTGCTCCAGTTCTTGTTGACTTTGTATTTAAAATCTCCGTGTCCAATGATTTCACGGGCCGGATCTGTGGCTTTGCCAAAATTGATATTGGGCAAAAGGAGGCCCGAACTGATAAGGAGTGAACTTTTCTTGATGAAGTTTCTTCTGTTCTGGCTATTGCTTGATGACATGCTTAATTCTATTTTAGGGCTTCTGGACTGGAATTTACCTCGGTTTTTTCTTTTTGGCAATTATTCATTAGGTTATCGCTAGAACGTTCCCTAATTTTTCCATGGGCGGAAAAGGGACATGAGGCTGTCTCCTAAGTTTTCGTCATAGCGTTCGCAAAGGTGGTTTGCCTGCCTTTGTGAGGCTGGCAAACCACTCATATGTGCGATAAACACACATCAAGATCACTTCGCTCGTGACGTATTCCTTATTGTGAAACAGCCACATGGATCAATGGCCTATCACTCTATTGGCTCTATGGAGGTCAATGGAGGTACATTATTTTCAAAACCGGCGTATCCTTCATTTTGGTTGATTTGCCCTTTTGTATTGGAGTTGATGGCATCCGCTGGAATTGGCCAAAGTACATGGTAGGGGGACATGGTGTAGGTATCACCATGTCGGGTATACACGCCTTTATTATAATAGTCCGTTTTTTCCATGATCCTGTCATAGAAGAAGTTTTCTTCCGAGAAGCTTTCTTCATTGTAGGACTTGCCGTTGTAAGCTGGTTTTCCTGTTTTGGCAAAGAGGTAGGACATTCTGGTCAATTCGGTTTTTCTATGTTCTTCATAATAAAGCTCTCTGGCCCTTTCATCCAGAATGGTTCCGATGTTGATGTCAGCAGCGGAATAAGGATCACATTTTGCCCTGGTCCTGACGGCGTTGATATCTGCTGCAGCTTTGGCCAGGTCGTCTTTCCAGTAATAGGCTTCCGCTCTCAACAGATAAGTTTCCGCCAGTCTATAGACGTACCAATCACTATGCCCTCCTTGCGGCTGGGTTCTTTGCGGATCAGGGATATACACCTTATAGTGAGGCCATGAGAACCAACTTCTGATAGTGTCTGCGACCAGGACGACTCCTTGATTGTTCCGGAATTCCAGGTTTTTGCCATAGTAATCATCACTTCCGCTGATTCCAGGGTTATTATACACCATATCTTCCATGTCCATCCAATTACCTGGAGCATGTCTAAGGTCTTTGTCATCATCCCAGATCATGCTTTGATGGTACCAGGTGCCTCTCAACCGGCCAATGCCTCTTCCGTATTCGGTGACTTGGTCTATGGCTATGGCGTTTTTATCCGAGGTGCCTTTATTCCCGTTAGGGGTATTGATATTGTTTCCCCAGAAAGGAACCGCCTGGCGCATACTGGTCATGCCTCCGGAGTTACCATCAGTATCAATTCTGTCCATGACCAAAAGGATGGCTTCCTTGTTCTCATTGAGGGATTTGTTTTCTGGACGATGAAGATCCCATACCACATTTCTTTCAGGGTCATTTCCTGTGGCACCAAAGCGCTCGGTCATTAGGGAGTAGGCGCCACCATCTATAAGCCGGGAGGCAGAAGCTATGGCATCGTCAAATTCTCCTAAGGCCAGGTTCACTTTGGTCAAAAGATGCTGCACCGCCCCTTTGGGCACACGGCCACGGTCTACCCCATCAGGTACCCACTCTTCTGCCCATTCGAGGTCCTCTTTCATTTTTCTCAAAATGACTTCCCTGTCAGTACTGTAAAAGTCCAGCTTTGGCTGTGTGATTTCTTCCAGAATCAGTGGAACATCCCCAAACTGCTGGGTAAGGCGGTAATAACGCAAAGCCCTGTGAAAATAGGCCGTCCCCAGAATATGGTTTCTTTCGTTTTCAGACTCATAATCCTGAGGATCATCGATTCTGGAAACTACCACATTGGCATATTTGATTCCCTTAAATCCTTCGTACCAATACCAGCCAATACGGTTGGTATTGGTGCTGTTAAGGTTAGCATCCGGAGTGATCAGCAGGTTCAGGTCCTGGGCAGGGCCGGATTTGTCCGTAGTGCCTTCAACGGCGACCTCCGAGAAGATATGTTCCGTCAAGATGGGAGGTCCATCGCCGGTAAGCTCATGCCGCATATTCCTTTCACAGGCGACCATGGCTCCCCAAAGTCCGCTGGCCTCGTTGTAGGTGTTCTCCGGGGCGAAGAATGAAAGTGGTTGTGGTTCCAGCCAATCCTTGCTGCATCCGCTACTCAGTAGCAAACTGGTGGCTAAAGCCAATGTCTTATATAATGATGTTTCTATATTCAATTTCATGGATTATTTCTTTTTTGGGTCTACACAAATTACAGGGTCAGGTCAAGTCCTAGCGTAAAATACCTTGGGGTCGGCCCGCTGTTTTCTGGATCAAACCAATCCCATTGAGGTGCATAATATCCGATGTTTCTGACATTGAAATAAAACCTGAGGTTTTCAACCTTTGCTTTTTCAAGCAGTTGTTTTGGCAAGCTGTAGGCTATGCTGATATTCTCGAATCGGATGAATGATTTTTTTCTGTACAAAGAGAAACTTGCACTTCCATCGCTGGAATAGAGCCTGGCCCATTCATTGTTCGGGTTGTCAGCTGTCCAGTAAGGGGTGATGTAAGAATTAGTCCGGTCCAAAAAGCCCTGCCTGTTTTTTAAGCTGTTGAATGAACCGCTGTGTCCCCAGTAAGAATACAGCATAAAGGAGATGTCAAGGTTTTTGTAGAGCTTAAATTCGTTTCTCAAACTCCATCTGAACCGTGGTTCGGTGTAGCCCAAAAACTGCTTGTCTGCAATGGTGAACAGGCCGTCATTATTAACGTCGATCAATCTGAAGTCCCCTGGGTGAACCCCGTACTCAGCAGCTTCACTTTCGTCACCAAGTTGATAAATGCCGTCGGCTTTTAAATCCCAAATTCTGTCGATGGGCTGTCCAAGGAACCATTGGTTTTCGATATCATCCAGCTCATTCCCGTTTCCATCCACGTCACCGTAAAGGCTTATTATTTTGTTTCGGTTGAGCTGGAAGTTCATACCTGATCTCCAGGTAAAGTTGGGTTTGCGGATATTGTTGGAGTTCAAGGATAGTTCAAAGCCCTTATTGTCCACTTGGCCGAGGTTGTCGTACACAAAGTTAAAGCCCAGGATATCGGGCAGGCTTCTTTCCACCAGGAGGTCACGGGTGGACATCTTGTAGGTTTCTATGCTTCCGTCCAGCAAGCCTTTAAACAGGGAGAAGTCCAGTCCGACATTAAAAGAATTGGTTCTTTCCCATCTTAGGTTAGGGTTGCTCATGGTGTTTACATAGAGCTGGTTGACCAAATACAGCTCACCATTAGGTCTTTGATAAAAGTATTTTCCTGTATTTAAGTCAGATAGTGCGGCGTATCTTCCGATGTCACGGTTACCGTTACTCCCCCAGGAAACCCTTAATTTTCCAAAATCCAACCAGTCCCAATCAACGAAGGTTTCGTCTGAAAACAACCAGGCGCCGGCAAGGGAATAGAAGGTTGCCCTTGGATTGCTTTGTCCAAAAGCGGAATAACCATCCCTACGAACGGATAGTGTGGTGGAATATTTGTCCTTAAAGGTATACAGTAACCTGCCCATCAATGCATCACCAGTGGAGTATTGGTCATTGCTGGAAATAATAGGATTTATTCCGCCTCCGATATTGTGATAGCCCAGTCGGTCATGAGGTTCAAAGCCATTATTGCTCATGGTATTGTCCCAGCTTTGGAATTTCTCTGCATTGGCCAATAAGGTCAAATTGAAGTCATGGATATTGTTGAAGTTTTTCTTCCAGGTCAGGATATTGTCAATTTGCCAATAATAGGTTCTGCTATTCTGTCTGGAGGCATTTCCTCCTCTTTGGGACCATTCAAAATGTTCGGCCGATTCATGGTTAAATCTCTCATAGAAGGTGAATCTTGGTGTGAAGTTGGTCCTGAAATTAAAGCCAAATGGAAGGTCTACCGAGGCAAACAAAGTGGAATTTAAAGTGAATTCCTTTTGCTGGCGGTCAATATAATTTCGGTCATATTGGGGGTGGTTGCCTCCGCTGGGCTCATCATTTGGTCGGTACTTTAGGCCTCCGTCCTCGTTAAATTCAGAACCCCAAGGAGAAAGCTTCTGTAGGTTGTTCCAATCTACAGCTACGGATCCTTCGTCCCTACTGGCAAATTGGGTATTCATTCCCACTGTTAGGAAGTTGCTGATTTTGCCCTGAATGTTGAACCTGCTCCGAATGGTTTCAAATTCGTCACCAATGATGATTCCTTCATTGTTCAAATAGCCTAGGGACCAATAGTATTGGACATCGTCGGTTTTTCCAGATAGACTTACGGTATGGTCCTGTCTAAGTCCATTTTGGAAGATTTTGTTGTACCAATCGACGGATTTTCCTGCCTTGTAGTTCTTGATCTCTTCAGGTTGCATATTCAGCCGCTGCAGCCAAACCGTAACCGGATCTCCGTCAGAGCCATCATAACTTAACCAGGTTTCCATGGAGATATCAGAGGGGAGCGTTCTGGGGTCAGAAAACTGGTGGGGTTCATAGCCTCCGGCATTGATGCTTTTGAATACATCTTCTCTCCAGCTAATAAATTCATTTGGTCCGTATACTTCTTCCATGGCTGCGACAGAAGCTACACCCACGTTGGAGTTGATGGAAATCCGAGGTCTTCCTTTTTTACCTTTTTTGGTATTGATCATGATCACCCCGTTGGCCGCCTTGGCGCCGAAAACGGCAGCTGAACTGGCGTCTTTCAGTACCTCAATGGTCTCGATATCATTGGGGTTAATGTCTGAAAGCTGGCCATAATAGATGGCCCCGTCCAATACCAACAAAGGGCTGGTACCCGCGTTAAGGGAAGTCCTGCCCCTAACTTCCAATGATCCCCCGCCCTTGGCAGAAGTGCTCATGCCCACATTAAGGCCGGCCACATTTCCCCGAAGGACATCCTGTATGGAATTGGGGTTTTCATTTTCAAGTTTGCTGGCAGTCACCGAGGAGACCGCTCCGGTAATGTCCCGCTTTTTTGCCGTACCATATCCGATGACCACCACTTCCTCCAGATCTGATATATCAGAACTTAAGGTGACATTTATCGTGGATTGGTTTTCGATCGGTATTTCCTTGGTTTCATATCCAATAAAGGAAAAGACCAAAATTCCTGTTTGGGGTACATCCAGTGCATATTTTCCGTCTATATCCGCTGAGGTTCCTATCGTACTGCCTTTGAGCAGTACTGTTGCGCCGGGGATGGCTTTCCCATCTTCTTCCGTGATCTGTCCCGTTATTCGGATGGTCTGGGCCCATGAGGCCCAATGGAAAGTGAGCAGGCATAAAAATATGCCGGTGGTTTTCAGTAGGTTTTTTGACATAGTAAATGGGTTTATTGTTAATAATTAGAGATTTCTCAAAAATGGACGGTATTATTGATGAAATCGGTAATTCTTTAATGGAGTACTTATGTGCAATTTTGGTTGGTTATTAGGGGTTTTGACACATATATTGCATGCTCAATCGTTAAAGTGAGGAATATAATTTTTTTGGTCAAGGAAAGTCTTTTAAAAACTTACGGAATCGATTTCGTAATACTTAAGCGGAAAAAGGGTAAAAATACGTAATTACTAAGTGTTTCGTCAGTATGATAAATGCTGAGATTTTATTGGTTATAATTTTCGAACCGAAGGATATGTGGAAGCATAATATGACTATTCGCTACTTTGCTGTTAGCTGTTTTTTCTTGGTATATGGTTTTTGATTGTTATTTTCTGTCTTTTCCATTGATGAAAAAGACCAAAAATCTAGGCCGATGGTTCGGCTTTTAAATTGGGAACATCAATTTATCTTTAAAATTGAAATCTTTTATCCCAATTTAATTTTAAGAAAACTGTTCCGGCCTAAAAATGAGCGGATCTCGCTGTTCCACAACGCGAGCTAGCTCATTTTCTTAACGGCCTCCTCAATTTTCTTAAAACCAGCCCCACCAAGGGCCATCCAAACCAATCTATAACTCAATCAGTAAATAAACCTATTTGTACGCTAATCATATCGGATACTCAGTAAGAATAAAAAGTAAAGGGGCTGTCTCATAAGTAGATTTATCCGAATCTTACACAAATAATATTTCATCGTAGTCTTGGCAGGCAGTGAAGGTAGGGGCCGCCCCAAGGGGGCAAATTTATAATAGCCTGGGGTGGCAACCCCAGGCGAAGGTACCCCACGAGGGGTATGTTTTGGCCGGATAAATATCAATAGAGCATATAACTTGCCGTCAAAACCCCTAGATTTCAATTGAGGGCTTTAATCAAGATAATGTATTGAATTATGTAATCGTAAGCGAACAGAAGTCCTATATCCATAGAATATTTGGTGAAAGATTTCAGTCTTGACTTATGAGACAACCTCCTGAAAAAATGTCAGGGGACGGATCACTTACCTGTTCAACAGCTTTTTTATGTTTTCAAATTCTTCTTGGCTGACTGTAAAGGCGGTCCCATGCCTGGTACCTTTGGGGAAGCTGATTTGGTCTGAAATGTCTTTCCAGTTTTCAAAATCCGAAGATGCTACAGCGCCCATTTGATGGTCCCGGTATTTATCAAAATACACTATGCAGCGTCCATCCACCATCAAGGGTGTGGGCCCCTCAGCCCAATAATTTCCCGTAATGGGGCGTCCAGCAAGGGGGTAGCCTTTGATCAGCTTTTTACTTTTGGTGATGCGGATATTTTTGGCCGGAGGGGTCCTGGTTTCGTCTTTGACAAATAGGATGTTTTCTCCCTCGTGTTGGATGATGGTACCATCAATGACATTAAAACCGGGTTCATAAAACAGTTTTGTTTTGGAGAACTTCTGGAAATCCTTGGTGGTGGTATAATACATACGGTGGTTATAGGCATTTTCCAAAGTGTCCTGTGTTTCTGGATAAAGCCCCTCAATGGTGGTGGACCAAAAGATCATATAGCGGTCTTTTTTCTCGTCATAAATGATCTCCGGTGCCCATGTGTTTAGGGCACCTTCCTCGTGGGCCATGACGGGGATAAACTGTTGGGCAGACCAGTTTACCAGGTTTTCAGAGGAGGCATAACCCAGCCCCTTTTCATTCCAGCTGACGGTCCAGACCATATGGAACTTACCGTCTCCACCACGGATAATGCAGGGATCGCGCATCAGCTTGTCCCCGCCTGCTGTAGGAGAGAGGATGCTTTTGTTGTCATTGAGTGCTTTCCAGTTCAGGCCATCTTCGCTGTACGCTAAATGGAGGCCATCTTCACCGTTCCCCATAAAATAAGAAAACAGATATACTTCATCGGCTTGGGCAAAGCTTTGTGACATACCGGCCAAGAAGACAAAAAGGGCAAGGAGTGTTTTTTTCATAATTTAACGATGTGGTTAAACTGGTAGGGTGTCCACGAATTATTTACTGATTAAATCTCCTTAAAAGAACCATATAATGGGAATAATAAGGCGCATATTCAGGTTTAAGGAGGAATTCATTGGACTAAATTACTAAGCCGGTAGATTTAAAGCAAAGAACAGTGTAGTATAGTGTTGTTTTTACATTTTAAGGATGAGTCAATGGAATGTGAATTCATGGGCATTCTATATTGATGTGAATGAGGCTTTTTAGGGGTTTGGGTTAAAAAATTTTGGAGGAGATTTGCTGGACTGAATTTAAAGTGTTTAATTGACAATTAATTTAATTTGTTGACCTTAAACCCTTAATTGACCAAGCATGAACCGATTGTCTATTTGGTTTTTAGTATTATCTGCGTTTACATTTTTTAACTGTGCTTCCAGAAATTCCGATAAGGAAGGGAAGGACACTTTATCATCTTCCTCTTATGCAGCCGATGAAGCAGTAATGAATGCCTATCTGATGGTTTATTTTAAGGACGATGACCACAGCCTGCATATGGCATTGAGCAAGGATGGCTATAGTTTCACTGATATCAATGATGGCAAGGCGGTAATTGCCGGGGACAGCATCGCAGAGCAAAAAGGGATCAGGGATCCGCACCTCTTCAGAGGGCCTGATGGAACATTTTACCTTGCCATGACCGACCTGCATATTTTTGCCAAGCGCGACGGCCTTCGCGATACAGAATGGCAGCGGCCAGGGGAAGAATATGGCTGGGGCAACAACCGGGGTTTTGTCCTGATGAAATCCAAAGACCTGATCCAATGGTCCAAGGCCAATGTATTGCTCCCTGAGGAGTTTGATGGCTATGATTCCATTGGATGTGCCTGGGCACCGGAGACTACTTTCGATGAGGAAGCGGGCAAGCTGATGCTTTACTATACCATGCGCTGGAAAAACGGCCTGAATAAAATGTACTATTCTTATGTCAATGATGATTTTGATCAATTGCTGACAGAGCCGAAATTGATTTTCGAGTACCCCAAGGAAATCAATTATATCGATGCGGATATCACGAAGGTAGGGGATCGGTACCATATGTTTTATACCCCTCATGATGGCATTCCTGGTATCAAACAGGCCGTTTCTGATAAGATCAACGAGGGATACCAGTACGATTCCGCTTGGTACGATACTGAACCGCAGGCGAGTGAAGCTCCGAATGTATGGAAAAGAATTGGTGAGGAAAAATGGGTGCTGATGTACGATATCTATGGCATCCATCCCCATAATTTTGGTTTCAGAGAGACCAGTGATTTCAAGCATTTTGAAGACCTGGGCCACTTCAATGAAGGACTGATGAAGGCCACCAATTTCAGTTCCCCCAAACATGGGGCAGTGGTACATCTGAGCACATCAGAGGCAGAAAACTTGGCTAGGTACTGGGGATTGGAAATGGATTTTGAATAGAATGTTGGTCCACGAATTACACGGATTGACACGAATTATTTTTAGTAGGGTTTAAATAAATAGAGGGGGTTGATCAAGAAATGGCGAATAGACCCACTTTGGGAGTTTAATGTTATAATATTCAGTTTAATAATAGAAAGAATGAAATCTAATATAATCTCACTAAGCTTGGCATTAAATAGCTTATTGCTGCTGATGGCCTGTTCATCTGTTAAAGAAAAATATGATGGCTACCTGTTTGCCTATTTTGAAGGGACGGGAGAGGCCGATAAGCAAGAGCAGCTGCGCTTTGCTGTCAGTGAAGATGCGGTCAACTGGAAGGCGCTGAATAATAATGAACCCATCATGTCTTCGGCTGAAATCTCCCAAACCGGAGGGGTGCGTGATCCGCACATTTTGCGGGGGGCAGCTGAAGAAGGGTTTTACATGGTGGCTACCGATATGTATACCAAGAAAAACGGCTGGGACCATAACCCTGGCGTGGTGTTGTTGAAGTCTGCAGATCTGATCAATTGGGACCACGCTTGGATAGACCTGGAAGCCAGCTATCCGGAACAGTTTAAGGATGTCAAGTGGGTGTGGGCACCACAGGTCATTTATGATGATGAAGCGGGGAAATACCTGGTGTATTTCACGGTACGGTTTTATTATGACGATAGACTGGATTTTTACAGTGCTTATGCCAATGCTGATTTTACCGGTTTTGAAGCTGCTCCTAGGTTGATGTTCAAAACCAAATATGGGGCCATTGATGGAGATATTGTGGAAAAAGACGGCAAGTACCATTTGTTTTATAAAGGACACACCAGGGACAAAGAGGGTAAGGAATTTAAAAATGGCATCCAGCAGGCCACAAGTGAATCGCTTCAAGGGCCTTGGAAGGAAGATTTTAACTATTTGGATGTCTATGCTGGAAAACCCACCGTGGTGGAGGGATCATCGGTGTTCAAGTTGAATGGCAAAGAAGAATATTTCCTGATGTATGACCTGTATTCCGATCAGCGCTATGAATACCAGCGCAGTACCGATTTGGTCCATTTCTCGGATACCACCGGTTCGTTCACAAAAGATTTCAATCCCCGTCACGGAAGTGTCATCAGTATCACCAAAGAGGAAGCGAAGAGGCTTGATGCAAAGTGGGGAGGGGTGCCGGAAGGATTGTTGGAGTAGGGGGTGTATAGTATTGAGTCTTGAGTAATGAGTCTTGAGACACAAGACGCTAGACTTCGTCTACGAAAATGTTTTTTTTGCCGATGGAGGTTCAAGAGATATTAGACAATAGAAATAAACAACCTGATCCAAAACTATGAAACAAGCTATTATTAGCCGACTTACGACCCTTGTACTATTCCTACTGTTTGGCAGTACCTTATATGCGCAAAGCGAGGATTCACTTTTTCGCTTTACGACCAGCGGCAATCCTGTCTTTACCCATAAATACACTGCCGATCCTGCTGCCATTGTGGAGGGGGATACTCTTTGGCTCTATACGGGGCATGATTTTGAAGGAGGGCAGAAGGGCTATAAAATGAAGGACTGGTTGGTTTTTTCCACTACCGATATGAAAAACTGGACAGAGCATCCAGTGCCTTTGAAAATCACCGACTTTGCCTGGGCCAAAAGTGGGGATGCCTATGCGGGACATGTGCAGGAGAGAAACGGTAAATATTACTGGTATATCAGCACCAATTGGACAGGGATAGGGGTTGCTGTGGCGGACAATCCTGCCGGGCCCTTTAAGGATGCCTTGGGCAAACCGCTGCTGACCAATGAGGACTGTTTTGCCTCAGACCATTCCTGGGCCTGCATTGACCCAGCGATATTTATCGATGATGATGGGCAGCCCTGGATCTTTTGGGGGAATGGAGAGTGCTATTATGCGAAGCTAAAGGAGAATATGATCGAAATCGACGGAGAAATCAAGCAACTCAAGTTCGATGGTTTTGAATTTACTGAGGCCCCTTGGATACATAAGAAAAACGGTAAGTATTACCTCACCTATGCTACGGAGTTTCCAGAGAAGATTGCCTATGCCATGGCAGATCGTATCGAAGGACCTTATGAATACAAAGGCATCCTGAATGAAATCGCCGGAAACAGCAATACCAACCACCAGGCCATTGTTACCTTCAAGGGCAAGGACTATTTTATCTATCATAATGGAGGCATCAATACAGATGGTGGCAGCTACAGCCGTTCTGTTTGCATTGATAAACTGGAGTATAATTTTGATGGCACGCTCAAAAAGGTGCAGATGACGACCGAAGGAGTAGGGGCGGTTCGTTGAAATTGAGAGAGGAATAATTGGATTAAAAATCCACAATATATTTCGTCCGGATTTCAAATCCGGACGAGCGACAGCGTAGTACCAATAGGATAAGTTGGAGCATTCATGCTATGACCTAAAGTCATGGCATGAATAAGTAGTTGGGGCAGGCTTCCGTTCATCACAGATAAACCATTTCTTATTTCCCGAACATTTTCATTTTTGATAGTAAAACATTTTTACCATGAATAGAAATATCAGTTTGATAATAGTGGTGTGCTTATCCCTATTATGGGCATGCCCGTTTGATGCAAATGGTCAAAGCAAGATTCGGTATGACCTTCCTTTGGATTCCATACGTCTGAGTGATCCATGCATCTTGGCCGACCAAGCCACCAAGATGTATTATATGACGGGAACAGGGGGAAGGCTATGGAAAAGCAAAGACCTGAAAAACTGGTCCGGGCCATATCAAGTAGTGGAGCATGATGAAAATTCATGGATGGGAAAGAAACCCGCCATATGGGCTGCAGAGCTCCATTATTACCAAGGTAAATATTACTATTTTGCCACTTTTACCAACAACAGTATCATTATTGATTCGGTAGATGGACGAGAAGTTCCCCGTCGTGCAAGCCATGTGCTGGTCAGTGATAGTCCGGGCGGGCCTTATGAGCCATTAGGAGAGGAGGATTATTTGCCAGCCGATTGGGCTACCTTGGATGGTACATTCTGGGTGGATGCAGATGGGCAACCTTATATGGTTTTTTGCCATGAATGGTTGCAGGTGGAGGACGGTACCATGGAAATGATAGCCATGAAAGATGACCTTAGCGGCACGGTTGGGGAAAGTGAGTTGCTGTTCAAGGCCAGTGATTCACCCTGGAGCAGGAGAAAAAAGGATGGAAAGGTGGTTCCCAATCAGGTAACTGACGGCCCCTATCTTTTCAGGACCGACAAAGGTCGCTTGGGTATGATCTGGACAAGTTGGATCTATGATGTGTATACCCAGGGTGTGGCTTATTCCCAGACGGGCAGATTGGAAGGTCCTTGGGTGCAGGAAGAGAAGCCCATTACTCCTCCCAACTATGGGCATGGTATGCTTTTTCAAACCTTTGAAGGAAAGTGGCTGATGGCCGCGCACAGTCATCGGGAGGAAAATGGCCGGTATATCCGAATTCCGCACTTGTTTGAAGTGGATTTGAGCGGAGACAAATTGGTTGTCCTAGGGGCTTTGGGGGATTGAAAGATCTGAAGATTCTAAAATTGAAGAAAATTGAAATATCTGGTGAATTCATGCTATGACTCAAAGTCATGGCATGAATTATCTACTGCTGAGATTCCTAAGATGTAATTCTGTTTATTGTTATATAATTTTGTTTTTTGTAACTTTTTCAATTGATTTGTGTTAATCAATTAGAGGATAATGCGGATTGTGACATACAAAAGAATAAGGGAGTTTTCGGAAAAGCATGCGGATGCAGAGAATGCCTTAAGTTTTTGGTATCACACCGTTTCTTCCAAGGAATGGGATAATTTCAATGAGTTGAAGTTGGACTTTGGTACAGCGGATTATGTTGGTAACCATCGATTCGTATTTAATATTAAAGGAAACACCTATCGCTTGGTTTGCATCATTTCATTTAAAGCCAAGAAAGTCTACATTCGGTTTATTGGAACTCATGCGGAGTATGATAAGATCACTGATATTAAAAATATTTAGGAATGATTAAGACGGATAAAGAATATAAAGCCATTGTTGAGCGGGTGGAGGAGCTTTTGCTGAATCCTGACAATATTGAAGATGAGAACGCCAAGGGTTATGTGGAGCTAAATCTGTTGTCTGATCTGATTGCGGATTATGAAGAGCAGCATTTTCCGGTCAGTATGCCTTCCTTAGTGGAGGTTATAAAATTGCGAATGGCCGAAATGGGCCTGAATCAAAAAAAATTGTCGGAACTTTTGGGGGTAAGTACTTCAAGGGTCAGTGAGTACATGAATGGAAAGAGTGAGCCTCCCCTGAAAGTTGCCCGGGAAATCAGCATCAAACTGGGGATTGATGCGTCCATTGTTTTAGGGGTTTGAATCTAAGATTTAGAAAGGGTTTTTTTGCTCAAGACTGTCTAAAAAGTGATTTCCACGATTCAGAGGCCAAATTTTATTCTGAGATTAGAATAATAGTGATTTGATAATCAAAATTTGACCTCTGTAATCGGAGTAAATGAATCGAACCACAAATTGTCAAATCCAGAATCACTGCTGACTGCTCATAAGAGACAAAACATTAGTTGATTGGCTTTTGGTGAAATTCTATTTTGAGACAGCCTTTTAACTTGAATTCCCGATGGTAAACCCCATACCGTTTCATTCACATGGTGACCCATGCTCTCCACTATTTTCTCTTACCTATTCTTCTAAGCCATCCCAAAGCAGTAACTCCAGCTCCATGCTGGTCCGCTCTTTTCCTTTGACAAGGAAGATCGCCGTAAAATATTCCGAATCCCGGATCTGATCACCGATTTGGCCTTTTATCCATTCCACGTTGGTGAACTTCTCCGTGGTGGCCTTTACACCAATGTCATGGTCAGAAAAGAAAACAAATTGCTCGGTTTCATTAGGGCCTTTATAGCGGGATACTACGGCGTGTTCATAAACAGAGCCATCACCCACGCTTAGGTTGATCAGTGTGTCAATGCCCCTTCCTTCATCTTTAAAATTGAGCATGCTCCTGTTGATGGAAACATGGGGATTGGCATCATTGAAGAAGTCTATGAATAAGTTCCCGTTTTTGATGGCCCCTATATAAATGGAATTGTTTTCGGTTATGTCCTTGATGGTGGTTTGTGAACTGAAAAGGATGTTGAAGTCATTATTCTGCCGATGGAAAAGCCTGGAAATATTCATGGTCCCATTGGCGGCCATTCCCGTGACATAGGGGTAATTGGCGGGGCGTATAGCGTCTTTTTTGTCGGGATGATCTTCTAAATAACGGTAAAAATCCTCGATATTATTGATATTATAATCCCGGTTCCAACCGTGCGACCCTGTGGCAGTAGTGCCCATTATTCCAAAGAAGTCCCCGATAAATAAGGTGGTTTCCTTTCCATTGTCAAAATAGGCCTGCCACAAAGGGATGTCCACTTTCCTGTTGAAAAACCAAAAGATAACAACAAAAACCAATACCGCTGCCGCCATCCATATCCCGTACTTGGTCTGGCTGCTGGCGGGGTCATCTTCCTTGTTTTTGATAAAGTCTACCTGATATTGCCCTTTTTTTATTTCCACCTTCCATAGGTCCTCGGCACCTTCTTTATCATAGTATTTATCCAGTTTTTTTCTCAAATGATAAACATTGACCCTGATATGGGCGGCGCTTTTTTCGTCCTCATAGGATTTGCCATAAAGCTCCATGCCTATGGTGGTTTCTTTAAGGTCCCTACCGTCCAGGGTCGCCTCTGTCAAAAACTTCAAGAGCACACTGCTGGAAGGGGAACGGCTAAATGTTTTGGAAGACGAAATATGATCTATGATTTCAAGCTTTTCCTTGTTTTCCATTTTTTGTGGGGCAAACTAATATCCGTAACTGTAAGTGTTAAATAGACTTTTTAAAACTCTCAGGCCTATCCTTTAACGGTTAAGATTACCGTTAAACTAGTGTTAAACTTACATTTTTTGTTTCAAATATCCATATTCAAACATTCGGAATCAACAATATCAGACAGAAATACGACAGTTTGTTTGGTAAAGGAGGGGAGGTTTGAAATGGCAGGATCCAACCTGATTTCGGGCAATGAACAATTAACCCAAAACACTTATCCCATGTTATCTCTTAAAATCCAGGAAATAAACTTTCCTTTTAAAGCCCCTTTTTTTACTCCGCCAGTTTTTGATGGCGGATCACACAGATCTTTTATTTCGCCAAAGGCTAAGCACTCTGGCTCCTTTTGCCTGCTGGCAGTGAGCAGGTAACTATTATTTTCTAACCCTTTAATTTCAATAACAATGATGAGAGCATTTTTACTATGCATGGCATTTTTCATGCTTGCAGCCCATGCTCAGGCCCAAGAACCTGATTTGACAGTAAAAGAAACGTTACCCCTTCAGCTTTATGAAGGAAAGTCCTTTACAAATGCAACGGAGGTGGATACGATCATGCTTCCGACAGATCTGCCGGAAAATTTCACCCTGGAAGTGAAGGCCCGGGTAAGCTCGGCAGAAGGCCGGGGACTGGACATTGAGGCGCGTAGGGGAGACCTGAGTGGATTAAGAACTTCTGTGAATACAGAAAAAATCAGCTGGACATCACCACTTGCCGATCCGGAGATGTTGTATTTTTCCTCTACCAACGAACAGACCATTCGTTTTGCGGTGGATGGAAACCAGGTGCACATTTATCAAAACGGCTATTATATCAGCACCAAGCCTTCTTCTGCCATTTATGATATCGTAGATGGAGTGGAGAACACCTCCGTCTCTACCATTGGGGGAAATCTTATTCCCGGTATGTTGGGTAATGGGGAAATCGTCAGACCCAATGAAATTGGCTGGGGGAATAATGGAACGGGGAATGTGCCCTGGAATTCCACCAATGGAGGCTGGGGCGTCAGGATCACGGATCCGTTGAATGGAGCCAGTTATAATGGCGCTCCCCATACTGACCCCTTGATACTTTTGCGCTGGGAAAGCGGGGTGACAAATGGTTCCTCCTATTATTATCCGGTGGAGCTAGAAGCCAATACGGCCTATAATTTCAGTTACTTGCAGGGATATTGGAACAATGGTTCTCCAAATGCACTACATGTCAGTGTTAGCAAAGAAACGACAGGGGAGAACCTTATTAGTACCAATAGCTTTTGGGGCGCGACCAATCAGAAACAGCAGCTTTTTGATGGCTCCCTATCTTTTACCACTGAAGAGGCCGGAACCTACTACCTGATGTTTCAGAATAGCGGTGGGGGCATCTGGATAATGAGCAGGCCGGAGATAAAAAAACTGGATACCAGTTCACGTATCCTAATTGGCAAAAATTACAAAGATGGAGCGGTAGCGATCGATCTTGCCTCTGTAAGTTTGGATGCAGGAGGGGCATTTGCTCCTGAACCCGATGAAAATGCAGCAACGGTATCCAGAGATCTTACGGATGAAACCTATTCGGCCACCAAGCTTATCAATAGCCATACTTCCGTCAGCGGTATATCTGAACTTCACCTGAGTGGCCAGCAGCCATTGGTCAATAGTACCATTGATTTGCAATCCAATGATTCCTGGTTGTATTTTTCGGAATTTCGCCCCTCTGAATTTTTATCAGCGCTTTCTGCTTTTGTGACCA
Source organism: Echinicola sediminis (assembly GCF_054777495.1). Classification (NCBI taxonomy): domain Bacteria; kingdom Pseudomonadati; phylum Bacteroidota; class Cytophagia; order Cytophagales; family Cyclobacteriaceae; genus Echinicola; species Echinicola sediminis. The sequence continues at coordinate 36,706 of NZ_BAAHAP010000006.1, forward strand.
TTAATGGACGCTTATTTGATCAGAGCATAGATCGGGTGGAGATATACGGTACCGGTTGCGTTATCATTCCCAATGGGATGAAAGTAGCCAATGAAAGTGCCTTGATCGTTTATAGTGAGCCAAATTTTGGGGGAGAGTCCAAAGCGCTTGAAATTGAAACTTACCATAATGATCTGGGGGCTTGGGACAATAGCATCAAATCCTTCCAACTGAAGAAAGGATTCGCGGCCACCTTTGCCAACAATCCGGATGGAACGGGGCACAGCAGGATGTATATCGCCAGTGAGGGGGATTTGGAAGTGGCAGAGATGCCGGAAGGGTTTATTACCACTGAGGGAAGTGGTGACAGCTTTATTTCTTTTATAAGGGCTTTTAAATGGCGATGGACCTCCAAAAAAGGTACTGCGGGCAGTATCGGTCCCAATAATTCACTCGTGAATGCGGATATTATTTATGATTGGGGTGCCGGTGGGCAATCCTCCGTCGATTCAGAATACATTCCCATGCGTCACAATGCCTCTTGGGACAGCTACAGCAAGATCAATTCAAGAACCAATACCGCCCATGTGCTTGGATTTAACGAACCGGAGCGTACTGATCAAGCCAATATTGCTGTTGAAGAAGCGATCAGGCAATGGCCAAATTTGTTTGAATCAGGTTTGAGGATAGGCTCCCCGGCTCCTGCATCCATGCCCCATGGTTGGCTCAGGGAATTCATACAGATATGTGACAGCACGAATATGCGGGTGGACTTCATTGCTGCCCATGCCTATCAGGATCAGGCTACCGGTTGGTGGGATTGGAATATCAATGCCACGTCAAACGCCGGGATGGGCCAGGGACAAACCCCAAAAAGACCCGTATGGATGACCGAATGGAACAATGGCGCCAACTGGACCAATGGTGCAGATGCGAACAAATGGCCCGATGATAGCGGGGTCCGTCTAAACGTCAACGGAGATCCCATTTTGGATGAAAATGGTAATGAAGTAACCGTTGCTTTGCCACTTACAGCTGCCAATGCAGAAAGGCAAAGGGCAAAACTGATGGAAGTGATGAGCCATTTCGAAACCATGGACATTTTCGAACACCATTTTTTATATCAATGGGTAAATGATGCCCGTACCCTGGAACTTCAAGGTAAGCTTACGCCCGCTGGGCATGCATTTGAGGCATTTAAGTCAGAAGTGGGCTTCAAAAAGAAGCATGAATATATCCATGAATGGAAAATAGCCCCTCCTTTTTGCAGGTTCTCGGAGTCAGAGGATTTTCATTACGTGACGCTCAGTTGGTATGATCATAATGGGGAAACGGGTAAAAATTACATCATTGAAAGGAAACTGGACAATGAGAGCGCCTATACCCCAATAGATACCCTTTATGCTGAAGAAGATTATGAATATGGATCACGCTCGGTAGCGTATACCGATAGTCTGGGGTATCATTCCGCGGATTACCGGATAAAGGCCACCAGCTATAAGGATACCGAGTCCATTTATTCCCGGACGGTGAAAATCCAAAGAGCCGGAGCTCCTCCTGCTCCTAAAAACCTGCCTTTGGAACTGAATGAAAGTGAAGCTTTTTTGAGTTGGGAAGCAGCTCCTTTTGCCGGAAGCTATAAAGTGGAAAGATCCTTGAGTTGGGAAGGTCCCTATGAAACCGTCGCCGAAGGGTTAACAACTACGGAATTTGCCGATACTTACGATCTGGAAGGGATTGCTTACTATAGAGTTGTAGCAGTAAATGGCTTTGGGGAATCAGAGCCCTCCAATCGGGTAAGTACCAATCAATCGGACAAAGTTGTTTACCTCAAATTGGATGAAGGAAAAGAGAGGATAGCCAAGGATAGCTGGTCAGGCTTGGACGGTACACTTTCCGGGAGCGCTTCTTGGGCTGAAGGAAAAGCCGGAAGTTCGGGCTACTTGGGCGGAAATGGAGATTCCCATCTAACTTTGGTAGAGGGGGTGATGGAGAGTATGGACGAATTTACCATTTCCGTGTGGGTAAGGCTGGAAGAAAACCCTACCTGGAACCGGATTTTTGATTTTGGTTCCGGCACCGGTAGTTACATGTTCCTGACGCCAAAAAGTGGCGGAAATACGGTAAGGTATGCCATTAAAAACGGGGGCAGCGAACAACAAATCAATAGCACAACGGAACTTGCTTTGGGAGAATGGCACCACTTTACCATAACACAGAAGGACACCGTGGGCATTCTTTATATTGATGGAGTAGAGGCAGGGCGTAACGAAAACATGACCATGAATCCAACTGACCTGGGAACGACCACGCAAAACTGGATCGGGAAATCCCAGTGGCCAGATCCTTTGATGAAAGGGAGAGTCGATGAATTCAAGATATTCAATAGGGCATTGTCAGCTGATGAGGTCAGAGGTGATGCGATGCAGTTGCCGCCGAGTGTACGGGCCATGGACCTGAGCCTTTATCTCGATGAGGAAGGAAAGGCGCAAATTACGCCAGAGCAGATTGGAGAAGGATCGCAAAGCTTTAGGGGAGTCCTCCGCTTGTCTTTGGATAAGACATCCTTCGATTGTTCGAATGTAGGTGAAGCTACCAAAGTGACCCTTACAGGAACCGATGAAGGCGGCTATACCGGTTTTGATACGGCGATGATAGCGGTTCTTGATACGCTGAAGCCTACATTGAATATTCCCCAAGAGCAGGTTTTCTGTTATCATGAAGCGGGTGCGTATGAGATCACCGAATTAATCATACGTGAAAATTGCCAGGTGGGAGAGATCACCTATTCGATCAGCGGCAGTACCTCTAGGGAAGGAAGCGGGTTGGATGTGGGCGACCATTTCAATCCTGGAGAGTCGGTTATCACTTGGACGGTAACAGATATTAGCGGAAATGAAAATGTCGTATCTTCTACTGTCCTTGTAAATCAGCCATTAAGTGCTTCGGTGAAGGAGGTGTATGCGATTGAGCCGGAGTCGGCCGTGAAGCCCAATACTATCTATCCTGGATATACTCCAGCAGAAATCCTGACTTTACAAGTGGAAGGGATGGGAGGTTCAGGGGAGTATTCCTATTTGTGGAATACAGGAGAGACTGAAGAAACCATTACCGTAACTGAGGCAGGAGTATACACCGTCACGGTTACTGATGATAAGAACTGCGCTGCAAGGACTGAAGTTTATATAGATGCAGTCAATGTCATTTGTGGTAATAAAGACAATAAGGTGTCGGTATGTTACAAAGGAAAAACCTTGTGTATAAGCGAGAACGCAGTACCGGCACTCTTGAAAAACGGTGCGGTTTTGGGGAGTTGCGGTACAGAAGAAGCAAGGCAGGGAAGCCAAAGCAGTAGGTTCTATCCAAATCCATCAAATAGCTACCTGGTGATAGAGACCAAAGGGAAGCTAAATCCCAATGCGGAGGTCCGTATTTATGATAGTAAAAACCATCTTGTCCTTACCGAACAGCTGGGAAATCACGACCAAACCATAGATATTCAACATTTGAATAATGGATTATATATCGTGAAAATAATCAATGGAGATACCGTTTCGACCGAAAGGCTGTTGAAGAGGTAATTGTTGAGCTTCATTCAGGTCAAGGCCGTTCCAGATGATGGAACGGCCTTTTTTATTCCTGATAATAACAGGGAAATGTTTAACCCTGGCTGGTGCTGGGTTGGTGTCTTGCCAAGTAGCATTGCTTTATCCTTGACCTAACCCTTGGTAGGTTTCCTACCTCACCAATTATACTTTAGATCAGATCAGTCTGTGGGGACACCAACCGGTGGAGAGGGAGCCAGATTTTGATGGGGCTTTTATTTATTGGTTTTGATGGATGAGGAATTAAAAGAATTAAATAAGTGTCAAAAAGCCTTTTAATAGCGATAGAGGCGGTTGTTTAACCGTTAAGATTACCGTTAAAAGGCTGTTAAACTTATATTTTTTGTTTCAAATTTTCATATTCATCCATTCGAAAGCAATCAATTCATCGCAGGAGTCGGTGATTTGTTTGGTCAAAATGGAGAATTGAAAAATGGATGTTTCCTTCTCCTTTTTCGAAAATAACACAAGAGTTAACCCAAAATTACCATGCCTATGTTATTGCCCAGTATGCTGAGTTGGCTACTTATAGCCCCATTTTTTAAGGCAGAAAAAGTTTACAGTTTCTGCCCGATTCATTCAAACAATAACCTTAATCAATAACTATGAAAACACGTGTACAGCTTCGGTTGTGGTGTCTGGTGTTTTGTTTATGCATGGGTGCCTTCGGTATCCAGCAGACCTTTGCCCAGACCAACAACATCAAAGTGACCGGGACCATCAAGGATCCCACAGGAGAAACGATTATTGGCGCCAATGTCATTGTAAAAGGTACCGACCGCGGAACGGTTACGGATATTGACGGCAAGTATGAAGTGATGGCGCCCAGTAACGGAACGCTGGTGTTCAGCTTTATCGGGTTCGAGAAAATAGAAGTTCCCGTGGAGGGGAGACCTGAGATCAATTTGACTATGACAGAGGATTTACAGTCTTTGGATGAAGCCGTGGTCGTAGGCTACGGGATGCAAAAGAAAGCCAGTTTGGTAAGTTCCATTACGGCTGTCAATCCCAAGGAGCTGAAGGGGCCGACCAGTAACCTGACCACCATGCTGGCCGGTAGGGTTTCCGGGATGATTGCCTTCCAAAGAAGCGGTGAGCCTGGTCTGGACAATTCGCAGTTCTTTATCAGGGGCTTGGGATCCTTTGGCTCGGGAAAAGTGAATCCGCTGATTTTGATCGATGGTATCGAATCCACTACCACGGACATGGCCCGTCTCCAGCCGGATGATATTGAGTCATTTTCTGTACTAAAAGATGCTACCGCAGCCGCCGTTTACGGGGCCAGGGGTGCCAATGGCGTGGTTTTGATCAATACCAAAACAGGTGTCAGGGGAGAAACCAAGTTCCACTTTAGGGCAGAAAACAGGATTTCCACCAACACAAGGAATTTCCAGTTTGCGGACAATATTACCTATATGAATCTGGCCAATGAAGCGGCACTGACCCGGGATCCTAATTCAGTATTGCCTTATTCCCAGACCAAAATCATCAATACAGAAGCAGGTAGCGATCCCTTGCTCTATCCCAGCAATAACTGGATTGACCAGTTGATCAAGGACTATACCCTGAACCAAGGGTATAACCTGAGTGCCAGCGGGGGAGGGGAAAAAGCACGGTTTTATATAGCCGGTACCTATAATGTGGATAATGGGGTGCTGAAGGTAGATCCTATCAACAACTTTAACAGTAACATCAAGCTGAGAAACTATTCCCTCAGGACCAATGTGGATGTCACTTTAACGCCCACCACAGAGCTTAATGTGAAAATGTACGGGCAGTTTGATGATTATAACGGACCAATTGGTGGTGGGGCAGGTACCTTTAACCGTGCCATCTGGTCCAATCCTGTCATGTTCCCCGCAGTGTATCCATCAGAATTACTTCCTTATGTGGAGCATCCTCTTTTTGGAGGGGCCATCACAGGAAGAGGAAGTACTACCCTTTTGACCAATCCTTATGCAGAAATGGTCCGGGGATATCAGACTTATAAAACATCCATGATCCAGCCACAAATGCAGATACAGCAGGATCTGAAAATGATCACGGAAGGACTGAGCTTCCGTACCATGGGGTATTTAAAGCGTTATGCGAGATTTGATGTCTCCAGATCCTATTCTCCATTTTATTATAGCAGCCGATTAAATCCGGTTACCGGAGGAATAGATCTTACGGTTTTGAATGACGGTGGTCCAAGCTCCGTAGGTCCGACCGGTTCTGAATATTTGAGTTTTGACCCAGGGGAGAGAATTGTTACCCTGAGAAGCTATATGGAATCGGCTTTGAATTATAACCGCACATTTAATGAAAAGCACGCCGTTTCGGGGATGTTGATTGCCATTTTTAACAGTTACGAGGACGGCAGCAAGTTTACCGTGCAGGAATCGCTTCCTTTTAGAAATACCGGTGTATCCGGTAGGTTTACTTATGGTTACGATGACCGCTATTTGGCGGAATTCAATTTTGGCTATAATGGTTCTGAAAGGTTTGCGCCCAACTACCGTTTTGGTTTCTTCCCTTCACTAGGCCTGGCCTACCGCATTTCCAACGAAAGTTTCTTTGAGCCACTCAAAGGCTTTATTGATCACTTGAAATTGAGAGGTACCCTAGGCTGGATCGGTAATGATGCCATCGGTAGGGACGAAGACAGGTTCTTCTATCTTTCAGAAGTAAACCTTAACAATGGAGGCTACGGGGCGGTTTTCGGCGAGGAGTTCGGCTATGGACGTTCTGGGGTTTCCATTTCCAGGTACCCCAATAGAAACATCACCTGGGAAAGGTCCCGTCAGATCAACTTGGGTTTTGATATGACCGTGATGAATGCCTTGGACATCACCTTGGATGCTTTCCAGCAGAACCGCTATAATATTCTCCAGACCCGCTCTTATATCGGTGCCACTATGGGCTTGATGGCGACGCCTTCGGCCAATACCGGAGAAGCCATGAGCAAAGGGGTGGACCTGACCCTGACTTATAATACCTCACTGGGGCAAAGCACCTGGGTGAATCTACGGGGGAACTTTACCTATGCGACCAGTGAGATACTGAAAGTGGATGAAAATACCTATCCTGAAGAGCTATCCTACCTGTCCAGGGTAGGCGATAGAATCGGCCAGCCTTATGGCTATATCGCCGAGCGACTTTTTGTAGACGATCAGGAAGTTGCCAATTCTCCCTCACAGTTTGGTGAATACCGCGGGGGTGATATCAAATACCATGATATGAACGATGACGGGGTCATTTCTTCTTTGGATAGGGTGCCGATCGGCCATCCGACCACGCCGGAGATCATCTATGGTTTTGGTGGTACTTTTGGCTTCAAAAACTGGGACATTTCTGCATTCTTCCAAGGAGCGGCCAGAACCTCCCTCTTTATCAACTCCCAAAATATTTCTCCATTTGTCATCAATGGAGGGGCACAAAACGGGTTGCTTGATGTCATTGCCGAAAGCCATTGGTCAGAGGAAAACAGGGACCTGTATGCTTTTTGGCCAAGATTGAGTGACTATTTCGTGGAAAACAACAACCAGTCTTCTACCTGGTGGATGCGCAACGGGGCCTTCTTGAGATTGAAGAATGTGGAAGTAGGCTATACCCTTCCCCAACAAATCCTGAGCAAGTTCAAATTGGAACACATGCGGGTGTATGCCAATGGCTCCAATCTGGGCGTATGGAGCAAATTCGATATGTGGGATCCAGAGATGGGAGGAAATGGCCTGGGCTATCCCGTGCAGTCGGTGTATAACCTTGGTGTAGTGGTAGATTTCTAAACAAGCAACAATCATGAACAGATTTCAATATAAAATAGCAGTGGGAGCCCTTGGTCTGATGGGACTGTTGGGGGGCACTGCCTGTGAGAGTTTTGTGGATGTGGTGCCGGACAATGTAGCCACCATAGAGCATGCTTTTAAACTGAGAAACGAAGCAGAGAAGTACCTCTTTACCTGCTATTCTTTTATGCCGGACAATGGGCAGACCAACGGGAATATCGGCTTTTTGGCAGGTGATGAAATGTGGATCCCTTACCAGACGAGTATAGGCAGTGATCCCTTTGAAATTGCCCGGGGCAATCAAAGGAGGTCCAATCCCTATGTGGATGTATGGAATGGAGGGATTTATGTGGGGATCCGACATTGTAATATCTTCATCGACCAACTGGAAAGAGGGGCGGTTCCTGATTTAGGGGAGATCGAAAGAAGAAGGTGGATTGGTGAGGCGGAATTTTTGAAAGCCTATTATCATTTTTACTTGCTGAGAATGTACGGGCCGATTCCCATCATTGATGTGAATTTACCCATCGATGCACCCGAAGAAGAGGTGAACGTCAAAAGGAGACCGGTGGATGAGGTAGTCGCTTACCTTGCAGAACTACTGGACCGGTCTGCGGAAAAGCTTCCCGAATCCATTGCTGACAGAATTACGGAAATGGGCCGTGTCACCCAGCCCGTGGCGAAGGCTTTAAAAGCCAAATTGCTGCTAATGGCTGCCAGTCCCCTTTTCAATGGTAATCAGGATATGGCCTCTTTGAAAAATAAGGACGGAGAGCAACTGTTTAACCTGACTTATGATGAAAATAAGTGGAAGTTGGCCGCTGATGCTGCAGAGGAGGCCATCGCACTGGCAGAGGCTGCGGGACATCGCCTGTATGAATTCAATGAAGTCGGGCTGGACATTACTGATACCACCCGCACTGAATTGAGTATCCGTCAGGCGGTCTGTGAAAGGTGGAATCCTGAGCATATTTGGGGCAACTCTAATGGTGCGGCAAATACAGATTTACAAAGAAACGCCATGGCTCCTTTGGCGACCAGTCATAATCATAACAATGCCCGTAAGATTCTTTCTGCACCCCTTAAGATAGCAGAACAGTTTTATTCCAAAAACGGGGTGCCCATTGAGGAGGACAAGACCCTTGATTTTGAGGATATTGACGCGTTGAGGACAGCCTCCAGTGAAGAGAGGTTTTACATACAGGAAGGTTTTGAAACTGCCCGCATCAACTTTGACCGGGAGCCGCGTTTTTACGCTTCCCTGAGTTTTGATGGCGGCAAATGGTACAAGTACGACAGCCCGACCAACTCCGATGAAGGGACCTATACCGTAAGGTCGAAGTTTGTGGATTATGCGGGAAGCAATCACGCTTTCCATACCAATGTGACCGGGTATTTTATCAAAAAACTGGTGGATTGGAACCAGGCCATGTCCAGTTCTGGCGCTACCTACAGGACTTATGACTGGCCGGAAATCCGCCTGGCAGATCTTTACCTGATGTATGGAGAGGCCTTAAATGAAGCAGAGGGGCCTTCCTCCACGGTTTATGAATACCTGGACAGGGTCAGGGAAAGAGCAGGCCTGGAAGGCGTGCAGGAGTCCTGGCAGACTTACTCCAGCCAACCTGACAAGTTCTCCTCCAAAGATGGCTTGCGCGAAATCATCCATCAGGAACGCTTGATCGAACTGGCCTTTGAGGGACACCGCTTATGGGACCTGAAAAGGTGGAAAAAAGCCAACGCCTTACTTAACCAACCGATACAAGGCTGGAACATGAAAGGGGAAACAGCCAATACCTATTATCAGGTCAATACGGTCTATTCCCAGCGCTTTGTTTCTCCAAGGGATTATTTCTGGCCGATAAACGAAGGTACCTTGATCCAAAACCCGAACCTGGTACAGAATGTAGGATGGTAATGTAAAACCCAAAACTGATAAAAAATGAAATTATTCAATAAACATATATACATCATTGGCCTTTCCTTATTGGCAGGGATCGTGGCCTGTGAGGTGGAGGATGACCATACTCCCTATTCCTCTTCGGATGGTGCCCCTGCCCCGGTGTTTGAGACCACTGTAGAAAACCTTCCGGGCAAGGCCCGGATAAGTTACTCTCTTCCCAGCGATGGTGATTTGCTTTATGTGAAGGCGGTTTATAGCCGAACCAATGGGAGAGAGGCAGAGGTCAAGTCATCTTATTTCAACAACTCCCTAATGGTCGAAGGATTTGCCGATACGTTGGAGCATGAGGTGAAGCTCTATGCGGTCAACAGGGCAGAACAGGAATCAGCGCCGGTCACGGTCTTGGTAAAGCCCCAAAAGGCGCCTGTTTGGGATGTGTATGAAACCTTAGAGGTCAAGGCTGCTTTTGGAGGTATTCAGGTGGATGCCCTAAATCCCGCAAGAGAGGATGTGGCCATTTTGATTATGGAGCAAAACGAATACGGGGAATGGGTAGCTGATCCTAACAGTATTTATACTTCTACGGATACCATAGAGTATGCATTAAGAGGGATGGATACGCTAAAGCATGAATTTGCTTTTACTGTGAGGGACCGATGGCTGAATTATACCGATACGGTGTTTTCGGAGATCTCTCCGCTTTTTGAGACGGCCCTTCCCAAGTCCAACTATAGGGGAATGAGCTTACCGGGAGATGCGCCCCATCATCCGTCTACCTCCATGGCAGGAATGTGGGATGGGGAAATCATGAACTGGCCGGCCATTTATATGACGCAGTCCGTGGTTTCTGGACCTCATACCATTACGGTTGATACCGGAAAGGAAGCAAAGATGAGCCGTATTGTGATCTGGGATTATCCGGAATATTTTAACGGACGGACCTACTACTATTTGGGCAACCTGAAAGAATTTGAAGTTTGGGGATCCAATGATCCACCGGCAGACGGAAGTTATGACAACTGGGTGAAGCTGGGGACTTACAATGCCACCAAACCATCGGGATTACCCTTTGGGCAGCAAAGTGACGAGGATTATAGAGTGGCCGTGGAGGGCCATAACTGGGAGTTTGATATTGAAGCACCCAAAGTACGGTACCTGAGAATCCGATCCACGAAAAATTGGGGCGGCAGTTCTTATATGGCCATAGGAGAAATCCAAGTATATGGTGATCCTAGGTGATTTGTTCCATCAAAAAATCGCAAAAAATGAAAAAATACATCAATAAATATATGGTAGGGATTTCATTGATGTCCATGGCATGGTGGTCATGTACGGAAATGGATGCATACAAAGATTTTATCCCTGATGGTGAAAGAACCTATAGCGGGAAAATTGACTCTCTGACAGTCATTGGCGGGGATAACCGGGCCATGGTTTGGGGCTTGTTCAAAGCTGATCCCAAAATCGAGCAGGCAAGGATTACATGGAATGCGGGAGCCGAATCCATTACCGTTCCGGTCGAAAGGACTTCCGGGGTAGACACGTTGAAGTACATTGTAGAAGGCTTGGAGGAAAACAACTATACTTTTGAAGTAGTGACCATTGATAATGAAGGCAATGAATCGGTTCCTGTTTATGCCACAGGATCCACTTATGGGGCACGGTACCAGCAAGCGCTGAACCACCGTCCTATTGCTTCTTCCAATCTGACCGTTTGGGATGCCAACACCAAATTGGCTTTTGGTGAAATCGATGAGGCATCGGGAGCCCTTTATTCTGAAGTGGTGTATACTGATTCTGAGGGGAATGAGCACAGCATCAAAGTTGACTTGGATACCGAGGAGCTGCTATTGGAGGATTTTCCCGTGGGTGAAGTGTATAAAATGAGGACCTTTTACCGTCCGGAGGCTTACAGTATGGATACCTTCAGTACGGATTACAGTTCGAAAGTGCCTAAAATTACCTATATGAGAAACATGCAAGTGCCATTTGAAGCTGAAAGCAGAAGTGGCCGATGGGGAAATTTAGCCGGCTGGACTACCAATGACAATGCAAAAATCCATAATGGTTATGGCGGCTGGGACCAATGGAACAGCAATATCTTCAACCTGGAATCCGGTTGGGGGGCACCTGCAGTAAACAATGGGAAAATCTATCAGACATTTGATGTACCCGCTGGGAGCTTCACCTTTAGGATCAAAGACCTTAGGGATACCAATTTGACGGAAAACGACAACGCATATTTGGTAGTGACCAGGGGGAGTGAACTTCCGGATGTGGCCAACCTGGATACAGCCATAGGTTATGCCCATATCGTGAATGGTAAATCCTTGGGAGAGTTAAGAGTAGACTTTGAAATCGAAGAAGGGCCTGTCCAAATTTCGGTGGGATACCTCACTACCCAGGCTGATGGATGGCCTGGAAGGTATTGCAATATCCGCGCATTTGATTTTACTCAGCATTAGATTTGGGGTTTAATGACCTTCCCCGCCCGATCTTATCGGGATTGGGGAAGGTTGTTTTTTTATATCATTTTTACTTATGAAACTTTGGAAGATCACGTTAATTAAAACATGTTTTTTATGGATGCTGCTTTTAGGATGTTCAGAGTCAGACATGACCCCCATGCCCGAGGAGCCAAGCTCCCAGAAAGAGTACAAGAAACCTACAGTAGGTGATCAGGAAATCATTCAGTTAACCCAAACCAGTGCGATCATCAACAGCAAGGTGGAGGCTGATGGAGGGGTTTCTGTAAAGAAAAGGGGGATATGTTATGTGGAGGGAGAGGGACTTCCTTCCATAGAAAACCAGATAACGGAAGCCCAGTCTGTTCGAGGGAGTGGGGAGTTTACCGCAGCACTTAATGGGTTGAAAGACGGGGTGCATTACACCTCCCGTGCCTATGCTGTCAATGATGTTGGTGTGGGATATGGTGCGCCAATTGGGTTTCAAACAGAAAGCGCGAACAAGCCAGTGGTGGTGACGGGCAATGATTTTGTTGTGGGGGCTGATCAACTTTATTTGAGGGCATCTTTAGAAAATGACGGAGGACTTCCCGTCAGTGAAAAAGGAGTTTGCTGGAGTGAAAAGGTTTCCCCTACTATTGAAGATAAAGTAGTGCATGCCGGTGAAGGTTTGGGAGATTACCTGGTGGAGATAAAAGGGTTGATGCCAGAAAAAAACTATTTCATAAGGGCCTATGCTAAAAGTGAAAAAGGAATAAGTTATGGGCAGACGCTTGAAGTGAAAACAAAGCCGCGGGGCCAAATAACGTATACTTTGCACAAAGAGTTGGACCCATCGGATGAAGTAAAGGCTCATTACAACCGCATTGAATCGGCATTTGATGAAGCGGTGGAGTATTATAATCGTTTCACTACCATTGAGAAACACCTCAATGTTTACTATAATCCCGGAGTCCCGACGGCGGATGGAAATATAAATGGAACGATCCGTGTAGGCGCCAACACCGGTTATCAAAGAGCAGGGACTGCCATGCATGAGATTGCCCATGTGGTAGGTGTAGGGACACATTGGAAGTGGGGGCAGTTAATCCAAAACGGAATATTTTCAGGAAACCGCACCAATAAAATTTTACAGCTATTGAACGGTGATGAAGAGGCAAAACTCAAAGGAGATGGCGCTCATTTTTGGCCATACGGCATTAATGGAGCCCATGAAGATTCCGGTGAGGCCAAACTTTATACCTGGCATGCCCTCATCGTGCAGGGAATGAAAATAGATGGTCTTCCAAGCAATTAAAAAGAGGGAGACAACCTATGGATTACCGGTGCTGATTCTCAGCTAACGGATAGTCTCACAAAAGTCTTGGTTAATCAAATAATTGGGGTTTATATGTTAAACCTTCGGGGTTTTGTCCCGAAGGTTTTTATTTTTTATAGGGAGGAGGAAACTCGTTTTGCCAGGGAGCATTTTGAGCTCTGTTTTTTTGTATCAAGCTTTATTTCTGAGGTTTACAGGGTGTTTTTAACTGTTAAAAGTACGGTTAAAAGGGGTTATTGCTTTTGTTTTTATCGGTTTTGATGCAGATTTCAGAAACGTAAAGGCTACGTAAGAGGCCCTAATAGTAAAGAGAAAATAGAGCAAATCAAGGTGTCCAAATAACCTGTGAAACCCTAAAAAACCTTTATCGATAAGGTCCGAATTCCAATTAACAATTAATCCCATATAAGATGGAAAAAAAATTACTCACCATGGTGGGCGCATTTTTGCTGATGTGCCTGCTTTTTTCCAATGTGGTCTTAGCACAAACCAATGGAAAGACCATTAATGGAGTCGTGCGGGATGCCGCGACCAATGAGCCCATACCAGGGGCGACAGTTTTAGAAAAAGGAACCTCCAATGGAACCGCGACGGATCTGGACGGAGTATATAAACTTACACTCACCACGGACAATGCAGTCCTGATTGTTTCCTTTATCGGTTATTCAAACAAAGAAGTGACCGTAGGCAACGCTTCGGATCTTGATATTACGCTGAGCGAGGATGTCAGCCAACTGGATGAAGTGGTAGTGGTAGGCTACGGTACCCAGAAGCGTTCAGATATTACCGGATCCGTTGCTTCAGTTCCAAAGGATCGTTTGAGCAATTTGCCGGTAACAGACCTTACCCAAGCCATTCAGGGAACGACGGCCGGTTTGAATGTCAGCCAAGGCTCCTCTGTCCCGGGCAGCACCGGTAATTTGCAGATCCGGGGAGTCAACTCCATTAATGCGAACACCAGCCCCTTTATTGTGGTGGACGGTTCGCCTTTCTTCGGGTCCATCAATGATTTGAATGCCAATGACATTGAATCCATTGAAATCCTGAAGGATGCATCAGCCGTGGCCATTTATGGTACCAGGGGTGCCAATGGAGTAATTTTGGTAACCACCAAGAGAGGTAAAGAAAGCGAAGGACAGCCTAGAATTAATTACAGTGGATATATGGGTTTTGAAGGGATGGCCAATGTCTTGGATCCCATGAGTCCCGATGCCTATGTGCAGAAGTATGATGACTTTTTGACCGCCAATAACCTGCCGAAAACCAACGTACTCCCCAATGCCGCCGAGGTGGAAAACTATGATGCAGGAATCACCAGTGACTGGTTGGATCTGGCCACACAGCCAGGAAGAATTTCTGAGAATAACCTGAGCATAACCGGGGGCACTCCGAATGTACAATATTACGTTTCAGGAAGCCGCTTGAGTCAAAAGGGTGTGGTAAAAGGCTATGAGTACAAAAGAACCAGCTTTAGAACCAATGTGGATGCCAAGATTACGGATTTTCTAAAAGTGGGAACTTCATCCTTCTTTACCGACAACAATTACGATGGAGGAAGGGTAAACCTTTTGGAGGCCACTGCGATGAGCCCCTACTCTGTGCCTTATGATGAAAACGGAAATTACATCATTTATCCGATGAGCCCAGAGCAGCTGTTCAGAAATCCATTGCTGGGGCTTACTGTAGATCGTATTGATCGTCGCAAGACGCTTTCAGGAAGTGGCTATGCAGAGATCACGCCGGGCATAATTGAGGGCTTGACGTACCGTTTGAACGCCACCTACGTGTTTAATTTTAACCGGTTTGCACAATACACCGGCCGTGGAATCAATGATCAGAGTGGGACGGCCAATGTTTCTAATACAGAAACGTCTAACTGGGTGGTGGAAAATATTCTTACCTACACCAAGGACATAGAAAAGCACCATTTTGACATTACGGGATTGTACAGTGCCCAAGAAGTGAATTATTTCAATTCAAATGCCCAATCCAGAGGGTTCATTAATGATGCCTTATCCTACTATAGTATGGAGGCGGGAACTACCCAGTCCACTGGCTCATCCGGAAACAGCTATACCTTGCTCTCTCAAATGGGGCGGATCAATTATTCCTACGACAGCCGGTATTTGGTGACCGTTACTGCGCGTAGGGACGGATACTCTGCTTTTGGGGCCAATACCGACAAATATGCTTTGTTCCCTTCCATGGCCTTGGGATGGAATATACATAATGAGGAGTTCATGAAGGCTTATCCCTCTGTCGGGGAATTAAAGCTTCGTTTCTCCTATGGTCAATCCGGCAACCAGGCCATCGGTGTAAACCAAACCGCCTCGACAGCCAATACCGTATTGCAACCTTTTGGGGGAGCAGCTTTGGTAGGGGTATTGTACAATTCCCTAGGTAACGCCAACCTCAATTGGGAGACTACTACTTCGGCCAACCTGGCTTTGGATTTCGGTCTGGTCAATAACAGGATTCGAGGTACTGTAGAGGTTTATAAAACTAAAACGGAAGACATCCTTTTAAGAAGAAACCTTCCCACCATTACCGGCTACAGCAATGTTTGGGCAAACCTTGGTGAAATGCAAAACAAAGGCTTTGAGTTGACGCTGAACACGGTAAACATCGAGAATACTGACTTCTCCTGGGAGACTTCCCTGAACTTCTCTACTTACAAGAACGAGATCCTCGATCTGTACGGAGATGGAAGGGATGATATCGGTAACCGTTGGTTTATCGGCCAGCCACTGCGGGTGGTTTATGATTACGAAAAGACGGGTATTTGGCAGGAAGGAGAGGATGCTTCTTCCACCGATCCATTGGCCAAGCCAGGGGATATTAAATACAAAGATCAAAATGGAGACGGGCAGATCACAGCAGATGACCGGGTGATCATTGGCCAGAGTGACCCCAAGTGGATTGGCGGTTTGACCAATACGTTCAGGTACAAAAACTGGAACCTCAGCATTTTTATCCAAACCTCCCAAGGGGGATTGAAAAGTAACAGGGACCTGACTTATGCTGATGAAGCCGGAAGAAGAAATATCCCTGCTGATTTCCAGTACTGGACTCCTGAAAATCCAAGCAATTATTGGCCTTCGCTATCTGCCTATAGGAATTACAGAGGTTTCCAGTTTGCTGAGGATTACAGTTATGTGCGTATCAAGGACGTCAGGTTAAGCTATGTGGTTCCGCAGACTTTCCTTGAGCGGTATAATATAGGGGGACTGACCCTCTATGCAGCGGGTAGAAACTTACACACTTTCACCGATTGGTTCGGCTGGGACCCTGAAAACAATTATTCGTCGAGAGGTTCAGGAGATTGGACAAACAATTATCCTTTGGTGAGAACAGTATCCTTCGGTCTGAACCTTACCCTATAATTCATCACTCAAAAATAGATACCAATGAAAAGAAATATAAAATTGTTCATAAGTGGTCTTTGTTTGATGGCCACGATGAATGCCTGCCAGGAGTCATTCTTGGACGAGGAAGTACTTGACAGTTATGCCCCTACGGTATTAAAAGATAAACTGGGATTTGAAGCAGCAGTAATAGGTCTTCATTATCAGTTTGGAACGATGTTGACCACCGATCAGGATCAGACCCTACAGGGAATCTGGCAACTGGGAACCGATATTGTTTGGGCTCCCTCAGGAAGGTCAAACGGCGATGCCCGGCCCTATTTTGACTACGCCATTCTCAACTCCACGGATAATGCCTCACGTAAAGTCTGGCAGGCTTATTACAGGTTGATCAACAATGCCAATATCCTGATACAAAGCACCAGTGGGGATTTGGTCCCCGGGGTGACACAGGAGGAGATGGACGCCTTTAATGCAGAGGCCAAATTCTTCAGGGCTTTTTCCTATAATATGCTGGTAACCTTATACGGTGATGTGCCCTTGTTGACAGCGCCATTGGATGCTCCCAAAACAGACTTTGTGCGTACTCCTGCTGGAGAAATCGATGCAGTCATTGAGCAGGATTTATTATTTGCTGTAGATCATTTGCCTGAAATAGGAGAAGCATCCAGAGATGCCAGGGGCAATAAAGCCATGGCCAGACAGCTTCTTGCTGAGGTGTATCTGAGACTGGGGGAAAATGCGAAAGCAGAAGCCCAGTGCGATGGCATTATCAACAGTGGAAAATTGAGCTTGGTTACTGAAAGGTATGGAGTAAATGCCAGTTCAGGTGGAGATGCATTCTCGGATATGTTCCTTTTTGGGAACCAAAGAAGAAGCCAGGGCAATACGGAGGCGATTTGGGTACTGGAAGCTGAAAACCCTGCCGACGTAACCGGAGGCAGTTCCGGCTGGCCACAAAACCGGCGTGTGTGGGTGGCTTCCTATCATGATATCCCTGGAATGCACCCGTCAGATTCTACAGGTGGCCGTGGCTTGGGACGTATCCGCCTCAATAACTGGGTGATTTACGACCTCTATGAGGACAATGATATGAGAAACTCCAAATACAGCATTAAAAGGACGCTATATTTCAATCACCCTGATGCAAAGTATGATGCCATACGGGGTAGGGAAGTGCCTTATGGTGTGGATGCGGAGTTTACCCTGGGTGATGGTTCCACGGTTAAAATATTTAAAGCAGACACCCTCTATAAATATGCACCCTATACCCTGAAGTGGGGGCAGTATGATATCCGTGATAATTTCGGCTATGGTATGTGGAAGGATTATATCATTATGCGCTATGGGGAAACTTTCCTTCTTCGTGCTGAGGCAAGGTTCAAACAAGGCGATATGGCAGGAGCAGCAGAGGATATCAATGAGCTCAGGGACAGGGCCCAGGCCAGTTTGGTGACGGCAGCTGAGGTGGACCTGAACCTTATTTTGGACGAAAGGGCCAGAGAATTGTTGGCCGAGGAAAATAGGAGAAAAACACTTGTGAGAACAGGTACTTTGGTGGAAAGGGCCCAAAGACTTAATGGTACCGCACCATTGGCCGGAGGAGCCATGGAGACCACCAATGGATTGGCAGCAATGCACAACCTGATGCCTATTCCTCAAACGGAGATCGACCTGAACAAAGATGCCGTTTTAGGTCAAAATACCGGGTATTAATAGGCCCAAGAGCAAAATTGGCTATCCAAGGATAGTACCGAAATATCTTTGGGTGGCCAATTTTTGTTTTAGGAAGTACTGAGCTATTTTAGTGACCTACTAAAAAATACGTCAAAGATGAAGAAAAATATTTTAGGCCTGTCACTGATAAGTGTTTTGTTGGGTGCTTCCTGCAGTAATTCACAAGAGAAAATCGAGAAACCACTAGAAAATGAATGGCAAACACTTTTCAACGGTGAAAACCTCGATGGATGGATTCCGAAAATCCACCACCATGAAAGCGGGGAGAATTACCGCGAAACCTTCAGGGTGGAAGATGGGGCCATCTTGGTGAAATACGACGGTTATGATGAAGGCTTTGATGAGCGCTATGGGCACCTGTTTTATAAAAAGCCCTTTTCTTCCTTTCACCTGAAATGGCAGTACCGCTTTACGGATGAATGGTTGGAAGATGCGCCCAGTTATACTTATCGGAACAGCGGGGTGATGTTTCACTCCCAGTCGCCGGAAAGTCAGTTGAAAGAGCAGGACTGGCCGATTTCCGTGGAATACCAAATGTTGGCAGAGGCCGAAGTAGGAGTTCCCAGACCGACGGGAAACATGTGTTCGCCGGGAACAGAGGTGTACTTTGAAGGAGATATGGATCCCAGGCACTGCATTAATTCCACTTCGGCAACTTATAAATGGGACGAGTGGGTGGAAGCCGACCTGATCGTATTCGAGGACTCGCTGGTCATCCATATGGTCAATGGGGATACGGTGCTCCAATATACCCAACCGCAAATCGGCGGAGGTGTGGCCCATCGCTTTGATCCGGCCATCAAAGTAGATGGCAAAATGCTAAAGGAAGGATATATAGGGCTGCAGTCTGAGGGGCAAGGGGTGATGTTTAAAGAAATTAAAATTAAGGATTTGTCCGCATCCCAAAAGTAGGATGAAGGATAAAAGAACAAAGAAAGAAGTATCAAGTAGCTAGATGTAAGTAGCAAGGTTTGAGCAAAGAACCAAGAGCAAAGAACCAAGAGCAAAGAAATTCAGCTGTTCCTGATTTGAAATCAGGAACTAACAAAAGAGGATTTATAATCCTCCAGTTATGAAGTCAATATAAAAGGAAACTAAAAGTCATAGATAGATAGTGAAAATGGAAACCAGATACCAAATTATCCTTTTCAAGGGAATGCTCTTGATGATTAACCTCTTCTGTTGCCTCTCAGGAGCTATGGCTCAAGGTGGTGCAGAAACAAGCGCACAGATGTACCCAGGGTATGAGCTGGTTTGGGAAGAGGAGTTTGATGGAAAGGGAAAACCCGATGAATCCTATTGGTCGTATGAGGAGGGCTTTGTAAGAAACCAAGAAGTGCAGTATTACCAGAAGGACAATGCCAAGCTAGAGAAGGGGCTTTTGGTCATAGAGGGCCGGAGAGAAGAGGTCCCCAATAAGCGGTATGAAGCAGGGAGCGGGGATTGGAGAAAAAATCAGGAATATGCCCACTATAGTTCAGCCAGCATCAACACAAGGGGCAAAAAGGAATTCCAATTTGGTATCATAGAAGTGAAAGCAAAGATCGATACCGCTCTGGGCATGTGGCCAGCCATTTGGACACTTGGTGTTTCCCAGGGATGGCCTGCCAACGGTGAAGTGGACATGATGGAATATTACCGGGTAAACGGAGAGGCCACCATCTTGGCCAATGCCGCCTGGAAAAAGGAAGGGGGGAAATATGAGGCAATGTGGGATGAAAGGAAAGTGCCTTTTGAGCAATTTCTGGAAAAAGACCCTGAATGGCCCAATAAGTTCCATGTCTGGAAAATGGATTGGACCGAAGATTATATCAAGCTCTACCTGGACGATGAGCTGCTCAATGAAATTGACCTAAGCAAAACCACCAACCCTGATGGATTCAATCCATTCCACCAGCCACATTATGTCCTGCTCAACCTTGCTTTGGGATCAAACGGTGGAGACCCAAGGGACACGGAATTCCCAAGGGAATATCAGGTGGATTATGTGAGGGTGTATCAGAGGGTTAGTAGGGAGTAGGGAGTATTGAGCCTTGAGTATTGAGTATTGAGTCTATAGACTTGAGACGCTAGATATTAGAAGTAAGATAAAGGCCAAAGTTCCCCGGTTGCTGAGCCTGTCGAAGTATAAGGGGGCTAGGGTGTTGTGTAGGAAGTCTTGAGTATTGAGTATTGAGTCTATAGACTTGAGACACTAGATATTAGACGTAAGAGTAAAGATCAAAGAGAAAAGTGCAAAGAGGGAGGTAGGAGGTGATTTATTTTTGAAATTTAGAATGATGAATTTCCAATGAGGAATGATGAACGTTCCAAGAAAGTAGGATGCACTAAGTATCGTGCACATGAGTGGATGGAAAATCTAATGAAAAGAGATTAAGGATGTTAACAAAAATCATGAAATCAAGCCCAATGGGGTTGTTGCTTCTCATCTGGTTGCCTTTTCAAAGCGTTTTTGCGCAAGGAACAGAGGAGAGCAGCAATGGGCAAGATAGCCGAAAATATTATGTGGAGGTGCTGACCAAGATGGCAGACCCTGTGCTGAATGCATTGAGCCAAAACCAATTAAAAGCAAGCATGCCGGTGGAAAAGGCCGCAGATGCTTATGGAGGAAGGGAAAAAGTGACCTATCTGGAAGCTTTTGGACGTTTGGTTTCCGGCATGGCACCGTGGCTGGAACTTGGACCCGATGAGACTCCGGAAGGCAAACTAAGGGAAAAATACCTGCAGTTGACCTTGGAATGTATCCATAATGCTACAGATCCCGATTCCCCGGATTTTATGAATTTTACCGAAGGGGGGCAGCCACTGGTAGATGCAGCATTTTTTGCCCAAGGGCTATTGAGGGCTCCTACCCAGCTTTGGGAACCTCTATCCGATGAGACCAAAGCCAATGTCATAAAAGCGCTAAAATCTTCCAGGGTAATTTCTCCCTACTATAGCAATTGGTTGCTGTTTACAGGAATGGTGGAGGCGGCACTGCTGAAGTTTGACGGAGAAGCAGACAGGGTAAGGATCGCCTATTCACTGAACAAGCATAAGGAATGGTATTTGGGCGATGGCATGTACGGGGATGGCCCCGAATTTCATTGGGATTATTATAACAGCTTTGTGATCCAGCCCATGCTGCTTGACATCACCAAGGTGTTAAAGGAAAAAGGAGACCGGATGGGCGGAGACCTGGAGCTTTTTGTGGAAAGGGCACAACGGTACGCAGCAGTTCAGGAGCGATTGATATCACCAGAAGGTACCTACCCTGTGATCGGAAGGTCCATGGCCTATCGGTTTGGGGCATTTCAAAGCCTTTCCCAAGTGGCTTTATGGCAGAAGTTGCCAGAGAAAGTTGCTCCTGCCCAGGTAAGGGGAGCTTTGGAGTCAGTTATCCGCAAGCACATGGAAGCGGGAGATATGTTTGATCAGGAAGGTTGGTTGACCCTGGGCTTTTATGGGCATCAACCGGAAGTGGCGGAACCTTATATTTCCACTGGAAGCCTTTATTTATGTGCAGAGGTTTTCCTGGTATTGGGTCTGCCTGAAGATGCCCCTTTTTGGTCCGATCCTGATGCCCCTTGGACACAAAAAAGAATATGGTCTGGGGGAGACGCGACCAGAGATAAATCTGTGAAGTAAATAAGTTTCTAGTATTGAGTATTGAGTCTTGAGTCTTGAGACAAATGAGACAGGAAGTCGGAAGAGGGAAGAGGGAAGTATCGGTGGCTGAGCCTGTCGAAGCCATCATTTCAAAGAGAAAATCTGACAATCAAATTCAGGACGTGACAAAGAGCAAAGATAAAAGAGTAAAGACGGAGAGGTTGTATTGAGTATCTAGTATTGAGTCTTGAGACTTTAGACGCTAGATAGCAGACCTTAGACTTTAGATCCGTGTATGAATGATATCAAATCCCATTAAACAATTAACCCTTAACACATAAGTATTATTGAAATTGAAAAGTAACCATTTGCAGAGATATTTATCGATAGGATCCGTCGTGCTATTCACCTCCCTGTTGACGGCCTGTATGGGCAGCCGGCCTTTGGGACGGGAGGTCAGCGAAACGACGGTGGGTGAGGGCTGGGCCAATAATTCGGTCAATGCGGTGATATTCCGCCGCAATTCAGTCACGACCTACAAGAATACCCAGTTTACGGCTTATTATGATGCAAGCAGCCATTTGGTGCTGGCCAAAAGAGAGTTGGGAAGTGAAAGCTGGGAGGTGAAACAGACCTCGTATACCGGGAATACAGCGGATGCGCATAATACCATCAGTATTGCGGTGGATGAGCAAGGGTATCTTCATGTGAGCTGGGACCATCATAATAATCCATTACGATACGCCAAGGGCCTTGCCCCGATGAGTCTCGAACTTGGGCCTAAGCAGTCCATGACAGGAAAGTCCGAGCAGGATGTCACCTATCCGGAGTTTCACAATATGCCCAATGGAGACCTGCTGTTCTTCTACCGATCAGGAGAATCGGGTAGAGGTAATTTGGTGATGAACCGGTATAATGTGTCAGAAGGTGCCTGGGAACGGGTGCATGACAATCTGATTGATGGAGAGGGAGAGAGAAATGCCTACTGGCAGGCCTGTGTGGACAGTAAAGGAACCGTTCATCTTTCCTGGGTATGGAGGGAAACTTGGGATGTTTCCACCAATCATGATATGGCCTACGCCAGGTCCACAGATGGCGGAAAAACCTGGAAAAAGTCTGATGGAGAGAAATATACCCTGCCCATCAATTTGGCAACAGCAGAATACGCCTGGAGGATTCCCCAGAAAAGCAGCCTGATCAATCAGACAGCTATCTATGCCGATAAAAAGGGAAAGCCCTATATCGTTTCTTATTGGAATGATTCCGGCAAAACCCAATATCAAATCATCTATAAGGAGGGGAATGCATGGAAAAAAGAGAGCCCGGGTTTCCGGCAGTCGGAATTTACCCTGGGAGGTGGGGGAACGAAACAAATTCCCATTTCGAGGCCACAAGTATTGGTCAACAGGCACTGGGGAAAAACGGCCCTTTACCTTGTTTTCAATGATGCAGAAAGAGGGCACAAAGTTTCCATTGCCTATACTCCTGATTTGGGAAGTGGCAATTGGCAGCTTCATGATTTGACGGCTGATACGGTGGGACAATGGGAGCCCAGCTACGATATAGAATTATGGAAAGAGCAGAAAAGATTCCATTTGTTTGTCCAAGAAGTGGTGCAAATCGACGGAGAGGGGCTGGCAAAGGGGAAGTCCAGTCCGGTGAGAATACTGGAAATAAAATAAGAAACTGAGTATCCCCTATGATTCTGGTAGATGTTTATTTACGGAATGTGCTATTGATTGGTAAAGCAATCAAAAAACCATAAAAATATAACTATCTAAAAAGTAGGGAATAGTCATTTAAAAAATAATTTATACGATCATGAAAAAACACTTGTACATCCTGGCCTTTGTGGCAGGGTTGGTGGCCACTGGTTGTGGTCAAAGTTCCAATGGAAAGGAAAAAGAGGAAGTTTTAACAGCGGAAGATGAACTGAGCGTGCAGGTCAACGGTGCCTTGGACAGGGCTGCCGAACAGTACCAATACATGATGACCAGACTCCCTGAAAATGAGTTTCCTAAAACTTACCACCAAAAGACAGACAAGTTTGAAGGAAGTGGCTCTGGATGGTGGTGCAGTGGATTTTACCCTGGAACCCTAATATACCTGAATGAATACGAAAAAAATGCCGTATTGGCAGAAGAAACGGAGAGGGTATTGGGATTATTGGAAAAAGAGCAGTTCAATACCAGTACCCATGATTTGGGTTTTATGATGTATTGCAGCTTTGGCAATGCCTATAGGCTGGACCCTAAACCGGAGTACAAGGAAATTTTGATCCAAAGTGCTAAATCCCTTGCTTCCCGGTTTAGCGATGAAGTGGGAGCGATCAAATCCTGGGATTCCAAAAAAGGTGACTTTCTGGTGATCATTGATAATATGATGAATCTCGAATTGTTGTTTTGGGCTACCAAAGCTACAGGGGATTCCACTTATTATGATATTGCCATAAAGCATGCCGATACCACTTTGGAAAACCATTTCAGAGAGGACCACAGTTCCTTCCATGTGATCAATTATGATCCCAAAACCGGAGAGGTAAATCGTAAAAGAACTGCTCAGGGTTATGCTGATGAGTCAGCTTGGGCGAGAGGTCAGGCCTGGGGACTTTATGGATATACTGTCATGTACCGTGAGACCAAGGACCAAAAGTACCTGGACAAGGCCGTGGCCATAGCGGAATTTATCTTGAACCATCCTAACCTTCCTGCCGACAAGGTGCCCTATTGGGATTTTGACGCGCCGAATATCCCGGATGAATTGAGGGACTCCTCTGCAGGGGCCATTATAGCTTCTGCCTTGTTGGAACTCATGGAATATGTAGATGCAGAGAAAGCCCAAAAATATCACCAGAATGCCAAAGCAATGATTGCCACTCTCACCACTCCGGAATATATCGCAGAAAAGGGTACCAATGGAGGATTTTTGCTCCAACATGGCGTAGGACATATTCCTGAAAATTCAGAGATAGATGTGCCGCTGACCTATGGTGATTACTATTTGGTGGAGGCGATGCTTCGCTACCTGAAAAAATAAAGTTATCCTTTACTCAATAATCCAGGTATTATAATCCGTCTAAAAATTTAAGTGTTAATAAAACATTTATTATTATTGGGTTTCCAATCAATAATTAACAAAAAATGAAAAACCTAATAAACCTATTGGGGGTTTGGGCTTGTGCTGCACTTCTTGCGACAGGCTGTAAAACCCAGTCGCAAGAAAAGGAAGCTTATCTTTTTGCTTATTTTACCGGCAATGGACCCGGGGAAGAAGCGGTCCATTATGCCATCAGCAAGGACGGTTTTGATTTCAGGGCTTTGAACAACAATAAGCCAGTGATCAGTGCCGATACGATCAGCAAAAGGGGGGGCGTCCGTGATCCTCACATCCTTAGGGGAGAGGATGGGAAGTTCTATATGGTACTTACGGATTTATATGTGCCCGAGGATGGATGGAGCAATCAGGGAATGGTTTTCCTGAAGTCCGATGACCTTGTTCACTGGACACACAGTACCGTTCATATTCCTGAGGTGTTTCCGGAAGAATTTGGAGACGTAAGCCGGGTTTGGGCGCCACAGACCATTTACGATCCCGCTGCCGAAAAGTACCTGGTCTATTTTTCCATGAAGCAGGGTGATAATCCGGATATCATCTATTATGCCTATGCCAATGAGGATTTTACAGGATTGGAAACAAGCCCGGAACAATTATTTTTCCATCCGGAAAACAAGTCCTGTATAGATGGAGACATAGTGTTCAAAGACGGGAAATATCATTTGTTCTTTAAGACAGAAGGTCACGGAAATGGCATCAAAAAAGCGGTTTCTGAGCAGTTGACCGAAGGGTATGAAATGGAAGATAAGTACCTACAGCAGACCAAAGAGGCTGTGGAAGGCTCTGGTATCTTCAAACTGAATGGCAGTGATCAATACATCCTCATGTATGACGTGTATATGAAAGGGGAATATCAGTTTACGGAAAGCAGTGACCTGAAAAACTTCAGTGTCATCGATGATCAGGTGAAAATGAATTTCCATCCACGTCACGGTGTCGTACTTCCGATCACCATGGCGGAAGCAAAGACCTTGATCGATGCTTTTGGAATTGATGACCAGAACTGGATAGTGGATGTTAATCCATCCATTTATACCAACAGTGTTTATATGGACCAAGAAGCAGGCAGTATTTATTTGCCTGTCAAAAATGAGGTGGATCTAAAAGCTCTGGACCCGCAGTTTGAACTGTTTACCGGCTTTTCCCTTAGCCCTTCAGGAGTTCAGGATTTCAGCAATGGACCGGTTAGCTATACCATGACCAAGCCTGACGGTTCCACCCAAGTATTTGAAGTATCAGCAAGCAAGGACAATAATCCGGCGCTGAAAGGCTATTATGCAGATCCGGAGATTATTTATTCGAATAAGACAGGGAAATTTCATTTGTATCCGACCAGTGACGGGTTTACGGGTTGGTCCGGAACATATTTTAAATCTTTCTCATCGGAGGATTTGACCGAGTGGCAGGATGACGGGGTAATTGTAGACCTGCACAAGGATGTGGAATGGGCAGATAGGAATGCCTGGGCACCCTGCGCCATCGAAAAGGAAATTGATGGTGTCTATAAGTATTACTACTATTTCACCGCTGCGCAGAAAATCGGGGTGGCTGTTGCTGATGACCCGGCCGGTCCTTTTGTGGACTTAGGTAAGCCGTTGGTGGATTTTAAACCGGAGGGAGCCAGAGGAGGACAGGAGATCGATCCCGATGTATTTAGGGATCCGCAGACAGGAAAGGAATATTTCTACTGGGGCAATGGCTATTTGGCCGCTGTACCGCTCAATGAGGACATGGTCAGTTTCGATAAAGATAAGGTCAAGCTGCTGACGCCAGAGGACGGTACCTTCCGCGAAGGAACGGAAGTTTTCTTCAGGAACGGGAAATACTATTTCTTATGGTCAGAAAATGATACCAGGGATGAGGATTACCGTGTAAGGTATGCCTTTGCAGATTCCCCCATGGGACCATTGACCATCCCAGAGGACAATCTGGTCATCGCCAAAGCTCCTGAGAAAGGTATCTATGGCACCGGTCACAACTCCGTGATCCAAGTACCCGGAAAAGAGGAGTGGTACATCGTTTATCACCGCTTTACCCGTCCCCATGGAATCGCAATGGGCAGGGCTGCAGGATATCACCGAGAAGTTTGCATTGATAAGCTGACTTTTGATAATGATGGTAATATCATACGAGTGGAGCCGACAGTGGAAGGCATTGGAAGTATCAGGTAGCAAGCTGATAGTATTAAGATATTAGTAGAAGATAAAAGAGTAAAGTTGCTGCATCATCTGTTAGCGGGACCGCTCTGAGGACTTGTTACAACCAATGTATATAAAACGGCCTGGATTTGAGGTCAAGTTTGGGTGGCTATGTAAATGAAAACATCCTAATAGTTGGACTTTTAAAATAAACAGTGAGGGAAAAGGACAAATAAAGATAGGAACGGTAGGTCATTGTAAAACCCTTAAAATTTGATCGGCGCAAAGGAGTTGGTCGGCGTTTGGGTTTAGTAATTGTCTCCAGTCTAATGTCTGAGGTCTTTTATCTTCACTCAAACCTATTAACCTTAAACGAATCATGCAATTAGCAAAACACTTGATGCTGGGTGTATTGATGGCAGCGCTTTGCGGTCATCTTTTTGCCCAGTCTTCACAGAATGAATGGGAAAATCCCCAAGTTATTGATCGGAACAAAGAAAAAGCCAGGGCTTATTTCATCACTTACGAGACCGAGGAAAAGGCCATCAGTGGTAATGAAGTAACCAATGGGCTTTACAAGAGCCTGGATGGCCTGTGGAAATTTTCCTTGGTGAAAAGGCCTCAAGACCGGCCAATGGATTTTTATAAAGTTGATTTTAAAGACGGCCATTGGGAGGATATCAATGTGCCCTCCAACTGGGAACTGGAAGGATTTGATATTCCCGTTTACACCAATGTGGCCTATCCTTTTCCGGCCAACCCTCCCCATGTGGACAACCAATACAACCCTGTAGGGACTTACAGGAGAACTTTTACCGTTCCCTCCAATTGGGAAGATAAGGAAGTGGTGCTGAACTTTGGTTCCATTTCCGGCTATGCGACCATTTATGTGAACGGTGAAGAAGTGGGGATGACCAAGGCGGCCAAGACCCCGGCAGAGTTTATGGTTACCGATTACCTGAAAGCGGGAGAGAATACCTTAGCGGTCCAAGTTACCCGCTGGCATGATGGCAGCTATTTGGAGGACCAGGATTTCTGGCGTTTAAGTGGTATTGAGAGAAGTGTGTTTCTTCAAGCGGTGCCGAAGCTGACCATTTGGGATTTCTTTGTGAAAAGTGGTTTGGACCAAAGCTACCGTCATGGTGAATTGGATGCCACCGTAAATTTGCGGGCATTTGAAGGTGCCGAAGGCGGAAGTCTGGACTTCAAGCTGCTGGATGAAAACGGACATGAGGTCTATTCTGTAAGTCGTACCGTAGGGGGAGGCGACCAGGAAATAAATTTCAACAAGACCATCCGAAATGTAAAAAAATGGAGTGCTGAGCATCCCCACCTTTACCGGTTTGTAATCGGTCTTAAAGACAGGGAGGGAAAACCTTTGGCCGCGGTGAGTAAGAAAACCGGTTTCCGTAAGGTGGAAATCAAGGATGCCCAGCTGATGGTCAATGGCAAATCCGTCCTGGTAAAAGGGGTCAACAGGCACGAGCACCATGAAGCCAAGGGGCATACTCCTGACCGGGAAATCATGTTGAGAGATATTCAGCTGATGAAGCAAAACAATATCAACTCGGTGAGGATGAGCCATTATCCCCATGCTCCCGAATGGTATGAGCTCTGTGATGAATACGGGCTTTATGTGGTGGATGAAGCCAATATTGAAACCCATGGAATGGGCGCAGAGTGGCAAGGTTGGTTCAACAAGGACCGCCATCCTGCCTATAAAGAAGAATGGGCACCGGCACATTTGGACAGGATCCATCGCTTGGTGGAAAGGGACAAAAACCATCCTTCAGTGATCATTTGGTCCATGGGGAATGAATGCGGCAATGGCCCGGTATTCTACGATGCTTATAAGTGGATGAAGGACCGGGACAATACCCGTTTGGTGCAATTTGAGCAGGCAGGGGAAAATGAAGATACCGATATTGTTTGTCCCATGTATCCAAGCATTGGAAACATGAAACGCTATGCGGAAGCCACGGATAAGAAAAGACCTTATATCATGTGTGAATACTCACACGCCATGGGGAATAGCTCCGGCAACTTCCAGGAGTATTGGGATATCATTATGAGCAGCAAGCAGATGCAGGGCGGTTTTATTTGGGACTGGGTAGACCAGGGACTGCTGACCAAGGATGAAAATGGCAAGGAGTTTTGGGCCTATGGAGGCGATTTAGGAGGTTACTTCCTCCAGAACGATGAAAATTTCTGCGCCAATGGTCTGGTGACGGCGGATAGACAAGCCCATCCTGCCTTGCACGAAGTAAAGAAGGTTTATCAGCATATCCTGTTTGAGAAGGAAGAAGGGGCAAAAATCAAGGTACGCAACCTTTATGATTTTACCGACCTCAGCGAATATGCCTTCAAGTGGGAATGGGTAGAAAATGGAAAAGTGGTTCAGACAGGTGATTTCAATGTGAGCCTGGCTCCCCATGGAGAAAAGACAGTGGCCTTGGATTTGCCTGATGCGGCTATGGACGGGGCTGAAGTTTTTGTCAATGTGTACGCCTATACCAAAGCTTCCAGTCCTTTGATCCCTGCCGGTCATGAGGTGGCCAGAGAGCAGTTTGCCCTTAATGAAGGGGCTTATTTTGAGCAGCTTGACAGGCCATCTGGAGCACTAAGCTTTGAAGAAAAAGACGGAAGGCTACATTTTTCCACCGATAAAGTGGTCGGGGAATTTGACCTAAAGCAGGGCAGGTTCAGAAAGTACACCCTAAAAGATGGAGAGCCTTGGTTGATCAGATCGTTCCCATCACCTTATTTCTGGAGAGCACCTACGGACAATGACTTTGGTAACCATATGCCCTCCCGCTTGGGGGTATGGAGAGCTGCCCATGAAGGCCAAAAGACGGTGGATGTGCAGTTGGGAGAAAAGACGGCTGCGGGTTTGCCGATTACGGTGAAGTACAGTTTGACGACCATTGATGCGCCTTATACGGTGGTCTATTTGATCCAAGAAGACGGTTCGGTGAAAGTTACTGCCTCCTTGGATTTGGAAGGAAGGGAGCTGCCGGAATTGCCCCGCTATGGTATGCGCATGCAGCTTCCCGGACAGTATGACCATTTGAGTTATTATGGCAGAGGCCCTTGGGAAAACTATTCCGATAGAAAGCATTCCTCCTTTGTTGGCTTATATGAGGATAATGTGGCCAACCAGTTTTACTGGGATTATATGAGACCCCAGGAGTCCGGCAATAAAACGGATGTAAGGTGGCTGGAACTTAGAAATGAAAAAGGCCAGGGTATCCAGGTTCAAGGGCTGCAGGCTATCAATTTCAGTGCGTTGGACGTTGCTGTGGAGGACCTGGATCCAGGTTTGACCAAAAAGCAACAGCATCCCACCGATATCAAACCGCATAATACCGTTTTCCTGCATATCGACTGGAAGCAAAGAGGCCTTGGAGGGGATAACAGCTGGGGAGCCTATCCACACAGGGAATACCTGTTGACCGACAAGCAGTTTGAATACAGTTATGTGATCAGGTTGGTGGAGTGATAGGTTTGAGTAGTGAGTAATGAGTCTTGAGTAGTGAGTCTTGGGTATTTAGTATGGAGTCAGAGACTCAAGTTTATATTATCCCGCGTCTGAGACAGCGGGATAGCGGTGACTAAACCTGCCAGGTTTGACCTCTCAATAACAGTCAAATGGGATAATAGAAAAATCAAAAGCCAAGTCCGAATCCGATAGGGATCTGGGCTTGGCTTTTTTATTAGGAGTGTAATTGGAAAACCGAAGCTTGGAGATAGGCTTTATTTCGCTTAAGTAGGGAATAAGGGACAAGAGCAATTTGCCCTCTACATTTCTCCACTTCTTATGGGTTCCAGGTCAGCCAATTCTTCCGCTGTCAGCATCCTGCTGCGGACCAAGAATCGTTTTCCATAGGGGATTTCCAGCGAGAAGCTGGCCCCTCGTCCTTCTGTAACATCCAGGGTCAAATGTGTGTGTTTCCAGTATTCAAACTGGTCTTTTGACATAAAGAAATCACAATCATGGATGTTTCCCATCCAGATATCTGAAGCTCCGGTTCTGAATTCTCCCTTGGCATAGCACATGGGGCTGGAGCCATCGCAACAGCCCCCGCTTTGATGAAACATCAAGGGACCATGGTCGGTTTTAAGTTGGTCTATTAATGATTTTGCCGGGTCGGTAATTCCGATTCTTTGATAAGTCATGATGGTTCTTTTTAGGTAATCAAAGAGGGAGTCACTTCTAAACCCCCTCTATTTAAAAAAGTACTCCTAGAAAAAACCTAGCTTGTTCTTGTCATAAGAGATCAGCATGTTCTTGTTCTGTCGATAATGGTTGAGCATCATCAAATGGGTTTCCCTGCCAAAGCCTGATTTTTTATATCCTCCAAATGGAGCGTGGGCAGGATAGGCATGGTAACAGTTAACCCAGACCCTTCCAGCTTGTATGGCCCTGGGTACTGTATAGGCTTCATGGGTGTCCCTGGTCCAGACTCCGGCCCCAAGACCGTAAAGGGTATCATTTGAGATGGAGATGGCTTCTTCGGTATCTTTAAAGGTCGTGACCGAACAGACCGGGCCAAAAATCTCTTCTTGGAAGACTCTCATCTTATTATTGCCTCTCAGTAAGGTCGGTTGTATATAGTAACCCTTTTCCAATCCGCTGTTGAGGTTGGCTGCTTTGCCTCCGGTAAGGACTTCAGCTCCTTCTTGTTTTCCGATATCAATATAACTGAGGATTTTTTCAAATTGGTCTTGCGAGGCTTGGGCACCCATCATGGTAGTTTTGTCCAAGGGGTGCCCCATTTTGATTGCCTCTGCTCTGTTTACCACTTTTTCAATAAACTCATCATAAATTTTTTCATGAACCAAAATTCGGCTGGGACAGGTACAGACTTCACCCTGGTTGAGGGCAAACATCACCGCTCCTTCTATGCATTTGTCTAAAAACTCATCGTCAGCATCCATGACCGAGGGGAAAAACACATTCGGGGATTTGCCACCAAGCTCCATGGTGACCGGATTAAGGTTTTCGGAGGCATATTGCATGATCAGCCGTCCTGTGGTGGTTTCTCCGGTGAAAGCGATTTTGTCTACCCGTGGGGATTGGGCAAGTGGCTTTCCTGCTTCTGGCCCGAAGCCATTGACCACATTGAGAACCCCCTCAGGAATCAGGTCACCGATCAGCTCCATCAATACCATGATGGAAGCAGGGGTTTGTTCTGCGGGTTTTACGACCGTACAACAGCCAGCCGCCAGGGCGGGGGCTATTTTCCATGTGGCCATTAAAAGGGGGAAATTCCAAGGAATGATCTGTCCGACGATACCAATAGGTTCTTTGACATTGACCGAGACCGTGTGTTGGTCCAGTTCTGCGATACTGCCTTCTTCAGCTCTTAGCACTCCTGCAAAATACCTAAAATGATCGACCACCAACGCAAGATCTGCATTGATGGTCTCTCTTACTGGTTTACCATTGTCAATGGTTTCTACGGCTGCTAGATATTCCAGTTTGTTTTCTATTCTATCGGCTATTTTAAGGAGAACACGGCTGCGTTCTGCTGCAGAAGTCCTGCTCCAGCCGGGGAAGGCTTTATGTGCTGCATCTAGGGCGAGCTCAATGTCTGCTGCTTTGCCCCTGGCCACTTTGGTAAATGCCTTTCCGTCCACCGGGCTGATGACATCGAAGTACTCACCATCTACTGGACGTACAAATTTGCCTCCTATAAAGTTGTCATAATATTCTTTGAATTTAGGCCGGGCCAGTAAAGTGGCCGGTTGCTCTTGGGTTAATGAACTCATCTTTTCGGTTATTTTTGGTTTATTACAAAGATGTTTATTTCCTGCTCCCAATGCTTTCAGGATAATTTCATCGATTAGCACAATAGTCTCATTTTTCCTAAAACCTTGGAGTCATGTGACATTTTGATTAATTTTTGGAAAGAGATGAGCTATAAACCCATGATACAAGATGCTGGATTCCATCAACATTAAGGAAAAATACAAGATCTTTAGCACCCCCAAAGCTGAGGTGGAGCATCGAACTGCGCATCATGCCGATCATGCTGTACTCAATGTTTATGAGACCAGTAAACTGACCCATAATTTTGATCTTCAGTTTGACAACCCTGTGGTGGTCAGTATGATCCAGGGAAAGAAAGTCATGCATTTGCGGACACAGGAGCCCTTTGAGTTTTTACCCGGACAATCCATCGTCATGCCTGCATCCGAACTGATGTACATTGACTTTCCGGATGCAAGTTCAAAGGATCCGACACAGTGTCTGGCCTTGGAGATCAGTGAAGGATTTGTACAGGATACCATGGCTTGGCTCAACGAATATTTTCCAAAAGTGGATAAGGGAATGTGGGAGTGGAACAAGGATCATTTTTTATTGATGAACAATAGTCTGGTGCAGGAAAATCTAAATGCACTGATCCGGGTAATGGTGGAGAATGGGTTTGGAAAACAAATGAAAGCTTCCAATACCACTCGGGAGTTGATTGCCAGTTTGATGCAGACGCAAGCACGTCATTATCTGTTACAAAACGTAGATAAGTTCAGTACCAGGAATAGATTGGCCCATGTGGTAAAATACATTCGTCAAAATCTTCATCTCCCTATCAATGTGGATCATCTTGCCAATCAGGCCTGCTTGTCCAGGGCACAATTTTTTAGGGCTTTTCAGCGGGAATTGGGGGAGACCCCAGTACGGTTTATCAATAGGGAGAGGCTGGATACGGCCAAAAAACAACTGCTGTGGAAAGGAAGTAATATTACCCAAGCCTGTTTTGAGAGTGGCTTTAGCAGCGTCAATTATTTTTCCAGGGTTTTTAGACAGTTCGAAGGAGTGTCTCCTTCAGAGTGGAGGGAAAGAGAGCTCCAGAAAAAAGAGATAAATGACTAAATAAGCACAAAAGCCTACAGTTATATTTTCGTCATTTAACCCTTCCAGATCCGAAAGGGCTAAATGACTTTTTGTTATAGGCATTATTTCTACCAAAACCAATTTTAGGGAATTCCAATGGATTACAGAGCTCCTGCTTTATCCGTGTTATTCCTGGATATTTGGTAAACTTATTTACAGTTCGACTATCTTCCCTGTCTTCACGGATTCGTCACAGGCAAAGGCCACTTTTAAGCTATTGACCGCATCTTCCAAGTGGTCGGACAGGTCCATATCCTCTTGGATAGCTTTTAGGAAATAAACCTGCTCGCGGTCACACAATTCCTGATGGCCGGGTTCATCTTTCATTTCCACCCATTGGTCCGGTTGGGTAAATTGGTTTTGTCCGTCAATATCGGCGTAATGGATCTTGATGGATTCGGTTTTGGTGTGGTCATCCACAGAGTCGGATTTGCCCGATCCACTGGCTTCTTTTGCTACGATGGAGGCGGCTCCTTTGGGGCCGAAAACATCCTTGACAAAGAAGGCGGTCTCACTGACCATGGGACCCCATCCGGCCTCGTACCAGCCTACAGAGCCGTCTTCAAAAGTAATCTGCAACTGCCCGTAATTATAATTGTCAGCGGGGATATCGTCAGTAAGCCGGGCGCCGATGGCGGAGACCCTCTTAGGCTTAGAGCGAGTCATCTGGCACATCACATCGATATAATGCACCCCGCAGTCCACGATAGGGCTGAGGCTTTTCATCAGGTTACGGTGCACATCCCACATGCGGCCATGGCTTTGTTGGTTGAGGTTCATGCGCATCACCAAAGGCTTTCCCAGTCTCTGGGCGATTTCGGTGAACTTCATCCAAGAGGGATGGTGCCGGAGGATATAGCCGACCACCACTTTTTTGTTGGCTTTTTTTGCAGCAGCTACAATTCTTTCTGAACCGGCTACGGTATCGGCAAGGGGTTTTTCAATAAAAATATGGCAACCTGCTTCAAGGGCCTTCAAGGCATATCCCTCATGGGTGTCCGGATAGGTGGAGATACAAACTGCATCAGGCCTGGTTTGCTCCAAGGCTTCAAAATAATCCGAAAATAAGGGGTAGTCGGTTCCCATTTTTTGGTTCAAGCTTGCTTTGCTGTCCCCACGGGCCACCAGTCCGCAGATTTCAAAGCCTTCCAGTTGATGATAGGCCTGGGCATGGGAAGCGCCCATATTGCCGCATCCTACCACCAGAATTCTTATAGGGTTGGTCATATGATAGGTTTTTGGTTTCCTAATGGGGCAAATATACTAAATCGGTAAAGTATTTGGGACTGGTGATTGGGTTGTTGGGTGAATAAGTTGGCCCTAAATGAAATATAGTGGACAAACAAAATTAAGCCTTTGAGCAAATCTGTATGAATGGATGCTCGAAGAGGCTAGGGCTTTAGTGTAAATGGACTTTCACCATTAGCAGGAAAGGTGGCTAAAGCAGTCGGATTGGATCCTTTTGGCCCTGGGTTAGCACCCTGGGTTATTGATGTTTCGCCCCTACAGGGCTAAGTAGGGGTACTTGAAGCCTGGATCGGTCAATTCTAAAAAGTGTTTTTCCAACATTCTGGGCCGGGAATATTTCTGATGGAAATTAGGTGTTTAGCGTCACATAAAATTCATCGAACAAAGTTTGTAAGGGGCATTGCAAAGGGGATGTGCCGGAAGGTTGCTCTAAATGGTATGAATCAGTAATAAATTGTAGGTATGGGGTAGTGGGGTAAACCGTTAAAATGAGTAAGTAAACTGTTATTAAGCGTAATTGAATTACCTAAACTGCTTCCTTGACCGATTTCTTCAAAGGGGACTGATTTTTATCTTTTTAGTTTCCAGTGAGATAAACCGTCTGTCTACCAAGCTGTGAATTTTAATCATTTCTGTCTCGTGTAATTATGAAATAATTCTATAAATTAAAGCATGATAATTTTGTTAATGGGTGTATCCGGAAGTGGAAAAACTACGATCGGCAAGAAAATCAGTAAGCATACTGGTTTTTCTTTTTACGATGCTGATGATTTTCACCCCAAAGAGAATGTGGAAAAAATGAGGTCAGGGATTCCTCTTTCCGATGAGGACAGGATTCCTTGGTTGGAAAAGCTTTCCGAGAACCTGGCGCTTTGGGAAAAGCAGGGAGGGGCCATTTTGGCCTGTTCGGCTTTGAAAGAAAGTTACCGCAAGGTTTTGGAGAAGCAAGGTGTGATGATCCATTGGTTTTTTCTTAAGGGCGACCGGGACTTGATAGCAAAAAGGATGACCAGTAGAAAAGGACATTATATGCCCGCAGGACTGCTGGACTCCCAGTTTGAAACCCTGGAAGTCCCCCGCTTTGCCACCCATATAAGTATTGATCAGCAACCTGAACAAATTGTAGAAGAGATTATGAGCAAACTCAAAAACAAAAAAGCAGTATCTTCCTTTGGTATCATTGGTATGGGCGTAATGGGCAGTAGTCTGGCGCTCAATATGGCGGAGAACAAAATCAAAATTTCGATATATAACCGTACGCTGGAGGGGGTAGAGGAGAAAGTGGCCCAAAAATTAGTGGATGCCCATCCCGATGTGGAGGGGATCTTGCCTTTTGATAAGTTGGATGAGTTTGTGGAGTCATTGGTGCAGCCGAGAAAGATTTTGATCATGATCCCAGCGGGACAGATCATTGACCAGCAGATTGCCCGACTTCTTCGTGTGATAGACAAGGGGGATGTGATCATAGATGGAGGCAATTCTAACTTTAAAGACAGCACCAAGCGGTTGAAATACCTGGCGAGTTCTGGAATTCATTATGTTCCCATGGGGATTTCGGGGGGAGAGGAAGGAGCCAGAAAGGGACCGTCCCTTATGCCGGGAGGATCCAAAGAGGGCTTTGAGCTGATCAAACCCTATTTGGCCAAGATTGCTGCAAAAGATAAAGAAGGCAAGCCCTGCATGCACTATGTAGGCCCTGAGGGAGCGGGGCATTTTATCAAAATGGTCCATAACAGTATAGAATATGGGGAAATGCAAGTGTTGGCGGAGATTTATGCCTTTATGCGGTTTGGAATGGGGATGGCTCCGGATGAAATTGTGAAAACCATGAAGGAATGGAGCGGTTCCGGTTCCGGCAGCTTTTTGTTGGATATTACCATGGAGATTTTAAGTTATTATGAAGGCAAGGAGCTGCTGCTGGACAGTATTCTGGACCAGGCTGATCAGAAGGGGACAGGAGGCTGGTCCGTCAGTACCGCCTCTAAATATGGGGTGCCCTATGCTCCTTTGACTGCAGCAGTGACGACCAGGGTGATTTCCTCCCTCAAAGAAAAGCGGGAAAGATTGGCCAAAAGGTTTCCCCGAAAAGAGGCCTCCATTTCAAAAGATGCCATCGAAAAATCATTAAAAGGGGCTTATGATATGGCCAGGATCATTACCCATGAGATAGGTTTCAGCCTGATCCGCAAGGTGGGTGAAAAAGAAAAGTGGGACCTTGATTTCAGTGAGATTGCCCGAACCTGGACCCAGGGCTGCATTATAAGATCGGTACTGATGGAGAAGCTGGTGAAGGTGTTCAAAAGCTCTGAGAGTTTGCTGGAATCAGACGAACTGAAGAAAGCCATAGAGAAGGGAAAAGAGGACTTGGCAGAGGTAATAGGTGCGGGGCTGAAGGCAGGGATCGCCATGCCTGTCATGTCGGCATCCATCAATTATTTCTATGGAATGAGTACTGCTGAGTCGTCTGCCAACTTGATTCAAGCCCAAAGGGACTATTTTGGAGCCCATACCTATAAGAAAAAAGGAGCGCCGGAGGACCAATCTTTTCACACGGACTGGCAGAAAAAGCAGGGGAAATAGGGTGATAGGATAATATGTCTCCCGCAGATTTCGCGGATTGACGCAGAAATTTGCATTGTAGATTGGGGGGGATGAATACGGATAGGATGATAGTTAGGCTACTGGCAAAGTTGATTTTGTGTTTCCCGCAGATTCCGCGGATAGGCGCAGAAATTTGTTTTAAGGATTGAGGGGAAGGAAGGAATGCGGATAGGGTGATAGTTAAGCTACTGGCAAAGTTGATTTTGAGGCTCCCGCAGATTCCGCGGATAGGCGCAGAAATTTGCTTTAAGGATTGAGGGAGAGGAAGGAATGTGGATAGGATGATAGTTAAGCTACTGGCATGGTTGGTTTTGAGGCTCCCGCAGATCTCGAGGATAGGAGCTGATTGTTGATTAGCTGTTTGTGTAGATTGGTAACCCGAATAACCTGGAGCAAGAGGTAAGAATGAATTTGAAAAAAAAAATAAACCCACGACCGAATGAAGTTAGCAGCAATTGATATAGGTACCAACTCCATCCATATGGTGATTGCCCAGGTGACCCCTAGGCAAAACATCCAAGTGTTGATCGATGAAAAGGAGATGGTCAAGCTAGGGGTAGGGGTTTTTGCCACTAACCAGCTTTCAGCGGATGCCTTTGAGCGGGGCATAGCAGTCATCAAGCGTTATGTACAGCTGGCTGATCAGTATGGGGTGGATGAAATCATTACTGCTGCCACCAGTGCCACTCGTGAGGCCAAAAACGGAGGGGACTTTTTGGACCGGCTGACAGAAGAAACGGGGCTGACGCCCAAGGTGATTTCAGGAAAAGAAGAGGCAAGGCTGATATTTTTGGCCGTACGCAGGGCGATTGCCTTTGGTGAAGAAAAAGCCCTGGTCCTGGATATTGGAGGAGGAAGTACGGAGGCCACGGTAGGTGACCAGGTAGAAATCTTTTTTAAGAAAAGCATTAAGCTGGGGGTACTGAGACTGTTGGACATGGCAGGAGGAAAGGAGACGATGAATGAGGAGGATGTCAAGGAACTGGAAGTGCATATCAAGTTGGCAGCCGAAGAAATTATGGGGCAGGCTGTGACCCAAGGGTTTTCGAAAGTGATCGGCACATCAGGAACCATTAGGACCTTAGGGGAAGCTGCTCACTTAGCCTCCAAGGGCAGTTCGATAGCCACCGTCAATGCGGAAGTGATCCCTACTGCTGAGCTGGAGAAGCTGTCCGCAAAGCTATTGATGATGCCTCCCGAAAAGCGGGAAAAAGTCCCTGGGATAAGTGCCAATCGCGTGGATGCCATCCATCTGGGCAGTTTGCTGTTGGTACGTTTGCTCCAAATGGCCAAGGCCAATGAAATTGTTTTGTGTGATGCTTCCCTCAGAGAAGGCCTGATACTGGATTACCTGGACAGTTTGGGAAAAAAACAGGAGGTGTTGTATCCGGAAGGAGACCTGCGCCACCGAAGCGTCATGCACCTGGCACTACGCTACCATAGTGATGTGGAACAAAAAAAGCACATATCCTACCTTTCCCTGCAAATGTACGATCAATTGCAGGAACAACATCAATTGAATGATCGGGCCAGAGAACTGCTGGATTTTGCCTGCTTGGTATTTGAAGTGGGACATTTCATTGGTTTTTCGAAATACCATAAACATTCCCGTTATATCATCGCCCATTCCCGTTTGCGAGGATTCAACAACGAGGAAATTATGCTTTTGGGCCACTTGGCAAGGTATCACCGCAAGGCAGGACCAGGGAAGCGGCATAAGAAATTCAGGAAGCTTTCCCGCTATCAACGGAAAATGATCCGGGTATTGTCGGGTATACTAAGGGTGGCGATCGGGCTGGATAAAACCAAAAACCAGTGGGTGGAAGGATTGCACTGTAAGGCAACCGAAGAGAGGATCACCATCACCGTGTATGGAGAGGAAAACCCTGATCTGGAAATCTGGGATGCCATGCGTCACCGTTCAGTGCTGGAAAAGGCCCTGAAAAGAAAAGTGTTGATCAAATCAGAAAGTCCCGTGTATCTGTAGGGATGTTGATTTCTTCGAGAAACTGTCCTTCATCTCCCAGTTTGAGGGCTGTAAGGCAAATGCCCCGATAGGCTCCGGTGTCGATGTTCCAGGATTTGGAAGATTTGGTGAATCTGGCTTTTCCGTTTTGCTGGGGGGTATGGCCGATAACCTGGGTTTGGGGCAGTTTTTTCAGGGGCTTCCGGTTCCAGAGTATGCCATCAGGGTTGGTGACATCCATAGGGGTCAGCGTTTCCGAAATCCCGGCGTGGGAAACCAATACCCGGTTGCTTTCCCATTTCAGAGGGAGACTTTGGAGCCATGGGCTGAGGGTTTCCAGCGCGATGTTTTTTTCGGAAAATTGCTGATAAGTTTCCCTGCCGCCGTTGAAGAACCAGCTGCCGCCCGTTTTACCGTTTTCGATATAATCCTGCATCATTTGCTCATGGTTCCCTTTGAGAAAAAAGGTGTTGTCGGGGTGTTTTTCTTCGGTTTCCATTGCCCATTGTAGCACCTCGGCAGAGTAATTTCCTCTGTCTATCAGGTCTCCTACCTGTATAAGTTGTTCTTTTTCAGGATTCCAATGTTCCAGTAGTTTAAGAAGCGTGTGGTAACATCCATGGATGTCGCCAATGATAAAAAGCGGCATAGTTTTTATAAGTATCAAGTACTAAGTACTAAGTATCAAGTACGAGGTGCGAAGTGTGAAGGATAAATAAAGAAACAGGCGACAAGGAGAGTCTGTCACCTGAGTTCCGAATGTCAAATGTGGGATTACATGCCGGGCAAAGACATGGTTTCGTGTACTTCTATGGAGCAGCCTTTGCCCCATCCCAGGTGGGGATGGCCTTTCAGCAGGGCTTTGGCCTCTTCCATATCCTTGGCCTGAAGGATGGAATATCCAGCCACCTCTTTGTCACTGGAGCTGGAGCCGTTTGGGCCAAGGGCCTGGCCGTTGGCCAGGGGAGCACCCAGGTCCACCAGTTTGTCTCCGCATTTTTTGGCCCATGCCATCCAGGCTTCCATGCCTTTGGCCTGGTCTTCTGGGGAGGTGTTGGCGGTCTGTTCCATGGCATCTGCCGGTGCGTGGTAAAGTACAATAAATTTTTTCATGGTCTTTGGGGTAAATGGTTAAAAGATGTTGTTCAATTTAATAAAAATCAACTGGATATGGTGAATGGATTGGGGAGTTTTGGAGGGGAAAGTTGAAGACAATTGTAAGAGTTGGGGGCCACTGATGGACACGGACCTGTCGGCCGGACAGGCGGATTAACACGGATGTTTGATTTTGTCGATAGGCCTTATGCAGGGGCTGCTATGGATGAGTGATTTGGGAGTAAGTTAATGGAAAAATTCCTGGAAATCGAGTGTTGGTTCTTGTTGGGGAGAAGGATTTGAAAATGAAGGGAATGAGTGCCAAATCATTCCCTTCAAGGTTTCAATTAAGGATCTAAAGGTTCATCATAATCGACCTGTAATGACAGGATTGAGGGATTAAATTCCAAAATAGTCTTAGATATTCTGTTTCCATTGGTGTAAGCGTGGTATCCCAACTCTCTTACACACCTTTCCAGCATGTTTTCTATAAAATGGCTTTGTGCTGGTGTGGTGACTGTAATGGATGGTCTATCCATAGGGAATCCGTACCGAAACATAAGCCTGGCGGCATTTCTCATATTGGTAGTTGTATGCCGGGCATGAGGTTCAATAATAATGGCGGATTCAGGAATACCTAGTTTCCTAAGGTATCTCTTCATTTCGATGGCTTCATTTTTTTGGACCTTATAGGGGTGGACATAACCACCGGAAACCATGATAAAAGGAGCGGTGCCTTTTTCAAATTCCAAAGCGGCAAGCTTACACCTTAATACTCCTCCTGAACTGATGCTATCCAGATAATTGTCTGTTCCTGCACCAGGGATCAGTATTAAGGGGTACTTAAAAGCATCCCAAAGGGTTCTTTGGGCCTGAAGGTAAGCTTGTCTGTTTTCAAGTTCCTCTAGGGGTTCGAAATCACCCGCTCTTTCCATTCTGGCCATGGCCAATGCATCCATTGCATAGCCCAAGGAGGGATGGAAGAACAAGGTAGAGGTTCCATATTTGGCATAAGTCAACTCATTCAAAGCCTGAATATTGGCTTTATAACTGTAGGAGTTGAGGTTCATCCCTAAGGAATCAATCTTAGGGTAATTCGGCTTTTCTCCTTTTGCATAAACATCAATAATATGGTTGACAGTAGCAGCGTCCAGTCTCCAGGCGGCTGCCAGGAAAAGAGCAATGTCCGGGTTGGCCTGCTGTTGGTACATGCCCGATGGTATCAAATGGTCCTGAACCATTCTCTGTAAGGCTTGATGCCTTTGGGTAATTTCCTGCAACCGCGCCGCAATGACATCAATCTCTTCTGATGTAAACGGCAGGGACGAAGGGTAACACAGCGCCTCATTTCCACAGTCTTGAAGTGATGCCGCGAGCTGTGATAATTTGTTGGTGGCTAGCTCCGTCAAAACTTGGTCAGATGCTATTATACTTTTTACCTCGGGAAGGGTTTCCATTAAGGTAAGTAAATATACATTTTTCGACTGTGAAAAGGACCTTCCTTCAATTAACCGGTAAGCACTGTCAGGTCCTATTTGGCTCCATCCCGTATGGGAAAGACAGAACAATGTTATAATTATTATCCCAAATTTTTTCATAGACTTTTAAACGCTTCGCTCATTTAGTAATTAGGGTTTTGTTCTACGTCAGCGGGATCCATAATATCCAAATAAGTCTGCGGGAGGGGGAAATATTCATGTTTTCCCTTTACAAATCGACCATTGGTCAGATGGGAACGAATGAGTTTTTCCTCTGCAAAATAATTGTTCATTGTCTCGGCGGCAATTCCCCACCTTACAATATCGAAGAACCTGTGCCCTTCCATCGCTAACTCAAGTCTTCTTTCGAGTCTCACCCTATCCCTGGCATCCTGCTGATTGGTCCAAGGAGTAGCATAAGCAGCAATAGCGTAATTGTCTGCCTGTTCCTCACTTTCTAATTTGGTAACCACCGAACTGTTTGCAGCCCTCTTTCTTACCAAGTTGACGGTAGCTCTTGCTCCTTCCAGATCGCCCAATTCCACTTGAGCTTCCGCTTTCCAAAGCAACAGGTCGGCATAGCGAATGATATAATAATTCAAGGCACTCACATAAGGCCATGCTTGGACCTGAAAATTGGAGAGGGCAGATACGATTCGCTTTTTAGGTCCATTGGGTCCATAGGTAGCTTGGTCCCTGGCCCAGGAGGCTTCATATTCTACCGGAAGGTCCAGGTAAGGGATGCCAGGTCTACCAACGGTATGGTCCAAACGTGGGTCGATGTAGTCTCCGGCTACCAGTTTATCGCCTGTCACAGGAAGTCCCAAAGCATTGGTTTCAAAACTGTTGATCAGGTTGTTACTAGGGCGGTGAAATCCATACTGAGGATAGTAGGGGCCACCTGGAGCTGTAAGCCTGTCTCCGATACTGCCGTTATAATTACTCGCCTGACCGTCATTGACAGTATGTTGGACGGCAAATATGATCTCCGGACTGTTGTCATTTTCGGGTAAAAAAACTTCGTGGAAGTTTGTCAACAAGTCAAATTTACCTGAATTGATTACTTCATTGGCAGCTGAAAGGGCCTCCTGATATTTATGCTGAAAAATAAAGGTCTTGGCTAAATAAGCTTTGGCGGTAAATTTATTCGGTCTTCCGGCATCTGCTTGGTCCTCGGGAAGTAAGTCGTAGGCCATATTAAAATCGGCTTCAATTTTTCCCCAAAGTTCCTCATCCGTAAGCTCCTTATTTCCCACATAATAATCTGAAACCGCTGTAGCTGTTTCGTCTATGTAAGGAACATTGAAATAAATCTTTTTCAGCTCGAAATAATAATGCCCCCTAAGGAATCTCAGCTCTCCCTCTCTGGTTTTTTTATGTTCGGGATCAAAATCCTCGCTTGCCAACAAGAGGTTCAAGGCGTAATTGGATCGTTTTACTCCTTCATATAAGGCCATCCATTTTCGGTTTACGTCGGTAATGGAGG
Organism: Echinicola sediminis; assembly: GCF_054777495.1. Taxonomy (NCBI): domain Bacteria; kingdom Pseudomonadati; phylum Bacteroidota; class Cytophagia; order Cytophagales; family Cyclobacteriaceae; genus Echinicola; species Echinicola sediminis. Next base: position 80,457 of record NZ_BAAHAP010000006.1, read on the forward strand.
GGTTGGTGTTGAAGATTTCCAATTGATGAATTTGGTTTTGGTCGCCCGTGCCTCCACCGCCTTTATAGGCATCGTCGGAGATGGCATCGCCAAAACTCCAATTGGAGGCGGGGGAGTTAAACGCACTGGAAGCACCATCAAACTGGCCATTTAAAATACTGTATGAAGCGATGATAGCCCTTTCAATGTTCTCGGTTTTGGTCATTTCTGAAGGGGCTACCTCACCATAAGGCACCTCTTCCAGGTAATTTTCACATGCTGTCAGACTAAGTACGCTGCCTACCAGTAAAGATTGAACGGATTTTTTTAGAGATATGATTTTCATGATTTTTTTCTTTAGAATTTGACATTAAACCCAAGCATAAAGGTTCTCGATGGGGGATAAATACCTCTATCCACCCCGATATCAAGGTTCCGGTTGCTTGAAGAATAATTTTGGAGTCCTATCTCCGGAGTCATTCCTGAGTAGGAAGTAAGGGTGAATACATTTGAAGCTTGCCCATATACCCTGATTTCAGTCTCACTTCCTTTTAGTTTGGGGATGGTATATCCTAGCTGAAGGTTGTTCAGTTTGAAGTAGCTGCCGTTTTTCACATAGTAGGAGGATGGACGGATATTTTGATTGGGATCATCCATAGACAATCGAGGAATTGCAGCATCCATGTTTTCAGGTGTCCAAGCATCCAATACCTCTACAGACTTGTTATAGGCAGATTGATTGAAGAAGGTGTTGTTGTATTTGGTGTGGTTATAAATTTTATGTCCAAATGCACCATTGAAGAACAAGCCCAGGTCAAAGCCCTTGTAGTAGAAATTGGAGGTGAACCCGATAATGGCTTTTGGATGTGGTGAGCCAATTGCTGTCCGGTCATTGGCATCCAGAACCCCGTCTTCGTTGATGTCCCGGAAAATTAGGTCACCTGGCTGAGCATCAGGTTGAAGGGCATAAGTGTCGACTTCCTCTTGGGATTGGAATATGCCCAAAGATTCAAAACCATAAAAAGTGCCTATAGGCTGCCCTAGGAAAGTTCTGGAAATTTCCTGGCCGAAATTCACACTGTGAAGGGAGGAGCTAGGGATACTTAAATATTCTATCCCATCAGCGAGTTCGACCATTTTATTTTTGTAATAGGAATAGTTTAGACCAAGGGTGTAGAACAGATCACCTGAACTGCCATTGTATTTGGCTCCCAATTCAAATCCCCTATTTCTCATTTTACCACCATTGATCCAGGTACCATCATTCGTGCCTCCATAAGTGGTGGGAATAGGGGCATAAATCAATAGGTCATCCGTAACTTTATTGAAATAATCAGCGGTCAATTGAAGTTTTTCATCCAATAGGCTCAAGTCAACTCCAAGTCCGCTCTGGGTAGTAGTTTCCCATTTCAATTCACTGTTGGCTACCCGGGTTTCCACTAAACCGATCGCGACACTTTCCTGACTGCCGTCAATCCCATAATTAGAGTAGGTAATGTTGTTTTGAAAACTGGCCAAAGTGGAATAAGCAGGAACCTGTTGGTTTCCCGTTTGCCCCCAACTGGCACGGATTTTTAATTCATCGATATTATTTCCTAAGTTCAGGAACTCCTCATTACTGATCCTCCATCCAGCACTGAAGGCTGGGAAAATGTCCCATTTGTCATTGGCCAATCGGGAAGTACCGTCATTCCTTACTGTAGCAGAAAGCAAATACGTGTCTTTCAGATTATAATTCACCTTGCCAAAGTAAGAAAGTAGGTTCCATTTGCTGGCATGACCTGAATTTTGTTGGTTAGCTGTTCCATAATTGAGGTAATGGAAATTTTCATCCTCGTACAGATACTCCTTTCTGGAAGCGCCTCTGGATTCGTAATAATTTTCAATGGCTTCCTGACCCAATAACACATTTAATGTGCCTTCTCCTACCTTCTTAGTGTAGGTAAGTGTGTTGGTCCAAGCCATTTGGTAATAAAATGAGCTGTTGTCCGATAGTCCGTTTACCACATTCTGGGCGAGAATTTCGTCAAACAATGGGGAGAAAGACCGTTGGTTATAACTCTCGTAGTCCAGACCCAAATTGGTTCTGAAGTTTAAATCTTTTGTGATTTTTGCATCGGCAAAGACATTGCCCATTAATTTGATCCGGTTTTTGGTATTGTTTCTTGCTCTATACAAGTTTCCTAATGGATTGGATCCGTCGTTCAAAGGGTTCCCCCCAAAATCTCCGTTTAGGTCATAAACGGGAACGATAGAAGGGAACCTATAAGAGCTATAGACAATGCTTCCCAAAAAGCTATTGGTGCCTACATCATTGGTTTTGGTCAAAGATGCGTTGAAGTTATGTCCCACCTGTAAAAAATCCTTCACCTTATAGTCCGCATTGAAGCGTGCCGAATACCGGTCGAATCCAGTGTGCTTGATTACCCCTTCCTGGTTAAAATATCCTAAGGTAAAGACCTGACTGCCCTTGTCACTACCTTTGGAAAGGGTCAAATTATAGGAATGCACGGGAGCAGTTCTGAAAATTTCTTTTACCCAATCCGTATCTCCAGCGGGCAAAGTTTGTTCTTCATCTAACCACTGGGGAATCACCGGGCCATTTGGATCAGAGCCGTAGACATCACTGGTGGGCATTTTACCGTCATTCTCAAAGGCCTGCCAAAGCATGTCCCCATATTGTTCGGCATTAAGCATTCTGGGAAGGTTAAAGGTTTGTTGGATACCCGCATAGGCATCAAAGGTCACACTGGTTTCTTCAGACCTGCCTTTTTTGGTGGTGATGATGACCACTCCATTGGCAGCTCTTGAACCATAGATGGATGAGGCGGCAGCATCCTTCAAAACTTGTAGGGATTCAATGTCCTGTGGGTTGATGGTATTAAGACCATTGGTCACAGGGGTGCCATCAATGATGTACAAAGGGTCATTATTATTGACCGTACCAAACCCCCTGATACGCACGGTTACATTTCCTCCTGGGCCATTATCGGAAAGTACCTGGACACCAGGAGCCCGTCCTGCTAACATGGTTTCCATGCTGGCTGTCGGCATGGTTTTTAACTCGTCTACATGGACCACGGCCACCGAACCTGTCAAGTCCTTTTTCTTCTGTGAATCATAACCCAATACCACAACCTCTTCCAACAAGCCCTCCTCTTCTTTTAGGTAGATGGTGATCTGGGACTGGTTGACTATGGTTACCGTTTTGTTTTCGTAACCCAAAAAGGAAACTTCCAGCTCCTCTTCACCATCCGATAGATTGATGATAAAGTTGCCGTCTATATCGGTCACGGTTCCTTTGCTTGTGCCTTTTACGATTACTGTTGCGCCAATGATGGGTTCGTTTCTTTGGACGTCAATCACCTGACCTTGGATTTCCTTTTCCTTTACCTCCACTTGTGAGGTAGGTGATGAGGGTAAGTCTACAGCGGTTACATAAATGTTTTGTTCCACCCTTTTGAATTCAAAGTCACACTGTTCGGTGATTGCTTTCAAGACCTTGCGCAAGTTGTCATCCATGTTGAGGGTGATTTTGGTGTCGGCATCCACCAAAGCCTGGTTATAGGCAAAATCAAAATCAGTTTGCGCTTCAATCATCTGTAGCACCTTCTCCACAGAAGCTTTATGGACGTTCAGCTTTACCTGATACTGGGAGAGATTTTGGCTGTTTGAGGGGTTGGCAAAAAGCACCTGCATAAATAGTACTTGTACCATAAACACCCTAAAAGTATGTTTACTCAAGAGCACAATTCGTTTACGTAAATTAATTTTCATAATTTTAAATGTTTGTTTATAAAATTTCTGGGCTTTGCCCGGATTTTGGTCGGGATGTTGGCGCATTCCGACTTTCTTTTTTAGTAGTTGGTGATGAGGAAAATTTACATAGGCAGCGGTCTTAAGGGTTTTTCACAGGAATGATAGTTGATGACCAGGTCTCCGTTTTCCTTTTCATGGTATTCAAAATCTACCAACAGTTGAAGGCCACTTAGGATGAAGTGGAGGCCATTGTTTTCGTAGGAAGCTTTAATCAAACAGCTTCCCTTTATGTAGTTTTCTATGATAATATCTTTGTGATAGTATTCAGATAGGGTATTAATGACCTGGCCAAAGGGAACCATTTTAAAATCAAGTTTGCCTGAAGTCCAGCCTAGGGCCCGCTCAGCGTCAAAGGGAACTTTGTTTAATTGCCTGCCTTGTTCCGGGAAAACTGCGGCCTCATTTGGTAGGAGCAATACTTTTTTATCCAAATCATCACGAAGTGATACCTGGACTTTTCCCGAGCTTACCGTGATCATTTCTTTACTGGAAGCGTAGGCATTGACATTAAAGCTGGTGCCCAAAACTCTGGTCTCCAGTTCGTTTGACAGAACGTAGAACGGCCTTACGGTATCTCTTTTGACTTCGAAGAAGGCCTCCCCTTGCAGGTTCACCACCCGTTTGTCTGCTTCAAATTTTTCAGGAAAGCTAATGCTGGAGTTTACATTTAGACGTACTAGTGTTCCATCGGGCAAGGTGATTTTGGCTTTTTGGCTATCGTTAGTATGCTTTTTTATTAGAGCCATGGGGCTTGGGTGCTGTTGGGAGGTTAAGAAATAACCTAATCCTCCCAATAGAAGGAATACTATTACCGCAGCGGCACGGAAGAAAGGGCTTATAGCAAATAATTGGCTGCGGTGGTTTCGTGATATCAGCCGCTGATCTATTTTTAATCTTATTCTTTCTTTGATGGCAGTTTCTTCAAGACCTTTCCAATCAAAAGGAGCCTGGTGATGGTAGATTTTTGTCCATATTTGCTCAATCTGGAGGTCTTCCCTTTTGCTTGTCTTACCCTCTGCCTGTCGCTGCAGAAGCGATACAAAATCGCGCTTGTCCATGGTTTTCTTGGTCCTTTTGTAAGACAGTAACCTTAGGGGGGAGAATTACCTATTCCAAAAACCACACTTAATAAAACCTTAACTTTATCGATTTAGGCGTAAAATAGAATTAATATTAGCGTATACAGTTGACCCAAGTCAGCTTTCAACGACTTCATGGCTTTTTGTAACTGGTGCTCCACGGTACGAGGGGAGATATTAAGGTTGGCGGCAATTTCCTTCGCAGTGAAACCTTCTTTTTTGTTCAGGTAAAACACTTCCCGGCACCTTGGAGGGAGCTTTTCTATACTTTTTTCAAGGAGTTCCTGAAGCTCTTGTTGAGGAGGGTTTTCAGTTTCCTTTTCTTCAATGAGGAGTTCTTCCCATTGGGATTCCTCCCATTCCACCGTCCACTTTTGATTTCTGATAATATTGGCTACCTGATACTTGACTGCTCTAAAAAAATATCCGGAAAGATGATGGATTTCCTTGCTTTGAGCATTTTCCCAAAAATGGATGAATACCTCCTGCACTACATCTTCGGCCTGCTCCCGGTCTTGGAGAAGTCGGAAGGCATATTGAAACAGGCGTTTCCAGTATCGGTCAAATAAGCGGTCAAAAGCTTGATGGTTGGCCTGTTTTACCCTTTGATATAAGTATTCGTCGGTCGCTTTATCCATATCATAAGAAGGAAACGAACAAAGCAAGCTATTATCTGGTAGATTTGCATCGATTTAGGATTAAGGATTAATTAATTTTGGGCATTAGGAAGAGATGGGGAAGATTAAGTCTATGACCGGTGAAAATAAAATCTAAAGGGGCAAAAAGAGCAAGCATGCGCCCCTGAAATGCAAAAGCCTTTTCTCTATTGCGAAAAGCTTTCTTTATGCAGAGGAGGAGAGGACCGGGAGTTAAGAAACAGTCCAGCGGAATGTTTAAACGGGGTGGGCAGATGGCAGGGCTGTCCTGAAGGCTCCAAACGAAAAAAGCCATCCGCGGAAGCGGATGGCTTTTAAGTGCAGAGGAGGAGGAAAATGAACCTACTATTTCGTGTTTTACACTATTTGATGTAAGTTGCATTAAATCAGGTATTTGTGTATGTTTGGGGTAAATATTTGACAAGCTGTGAGAGTCTAAATTTGGCTTTCGGGACCCTGAAAAGGACCCTGAAAAGGACCCTGACTTTTAGGCTAACTCCTTGGTTTAAAATAAAATATACCAAATGGAAGCATCATTAAGATTTACGCTACGCAAGGATCTGATCAACAAAAGAGGGGAAATGCCGATTTCCCTTATAATTGCATTGAATGGCGAGAAAAAAAAGATATCTACTGGTATATCAATTATTCCTGAATTGTGGTCTGAGTCAAGTAAGAATATTAAGGCTCTAACATTAAAACAAAGGACTCAACTAGAAAAGACTCATGGAGATTTAGTACCTCCAAAAGCAGTGCTTATCAAATACGAGTCCGAACTAAATGAGCTTAAATTTAAGATCCAAAAAATTGAGGAAGAATTTAGATTCTCCGGGATTCCATATAGTGCGTCAAAAATAGTAGATAGCTACAAGGAGTCCAATGAAGAGAAAGTGGAGAAACCTGAACCGGAGGGTTTGGTATATAATTTTATTGACCAGTACATCCAAGATAATGAATTAATCAGGGCTAAAGGGAGTTTGGTGGTGTATAAATCTCTACGAAAGCATCTAAAAAACTACCAGAAGAAATCTAGAAAGAAAGTTCGTTTTGCGAATATGGATTATGTTTTTATGCAAGCCTTTCAAAATTACCTTGTTGGGTGGAAGGAGGTGAATAAGAAAACGGGAAGAGTGACCACTCTTAACAATGTTTCCATAGGTAAACAGCTTAGCACGTTAAAGACTTTTTTAAGTTATGCCAGGAGAAGGGGAATCAAGGTTCATGATGGCTATAAGGAATTTACTATTAAAAAAGAGAGGCTTGAAGTGATAGCCCTCAATCAAAGAGAGTTTGATGCACTATACAATTTGGATTTAGGAAAGAATAAGCGGCTGCAACAGGTAAAGGATATCTTCATTTTTAGCTGTGCCACGGGTTACCGATATTCTGATTTGAGGCAATTGAGAAGAGAGCACATCAAGGGAGATGAAATACGACTGACAATTACCAAAACCAAAGAACCTTCTGTTGTGCCTTTAAATAGGTATTCTAGAGAAATCTTAACTAAGTATGAGGAGCGCTTAGAACCATTGCCAATCATATCCAATCAGAAATTCAATAATTATGTAAAGGAACTATGTAAGCTTGCTGGTATTGACGATCCTGTTGAAATTATTAGGTATAGAGGAGCAAAAAGGGAGGCGAAGGTATTTCCCAAACATGAATTGATAAGTGCCCATACTGGGCGTAAAACTTTTGTGACCTTGTCTTTAGCCAAAGGAATTCCGGCGGAGGTTGTGATGAAAATTACCGGACATTCTGATTATAAGAGTTTTAAACGTTATATTGAAGTGGATGAACAGCGTAAAAAGGATGAAATGACGAAAGCTTGGAGCTAACTAATGTTTTTGATATGCATAATTTTAATAGAGAGATTGGGCTTAAAAGATACATTTTTGGGGAGTTGTTTTTACATTATGATGCCCGCCCAGGGGTAGAAAGAATTTGGGTTTACAGATTTGGGTATGATGTCTTCCAAAGAGAGGGTGTTTTGCGTTCCTGGTTCCCTAAACTCTGTATTGCTAGATTGTTTTTTCTACCACTGCTTATATTTTCCTTCCTGATAGGGGCTTTTGGATTGGTATTTTATGCCTTGATTCAATTGGATATACCAGCGTGGACCTATCTTTTTGTGTTTCTTGGTGTGTTTATTTGCCCGGTCGCTTTTTTGATGGTTTTAATGTTTGGAAAGGCTGCAAAGAATTTGATAGAGACCGTCTCGTTTTTCAAGTACCTAAGAGCCGGAAATAATCTAAGTAGATTTTTGGTACTTGATTTAGAAGATATGAGTGAATTTGAGGAGTTCTATGGTGAGTTTTTGAGTCCCGTTCAAAGGTTGGATTTCAAGAGAGAAAAATCAAATGAGAACACACTCAGGCAAAAATTATTATACCTTCATTTGTTGACCTATGAATTCAATAATCTCCATGGGTTTGTTCAATATGTAGCAGACAACAGTAAGAATAATTGGGGGACCGAAAAAGTATATCGTGTATTGCAGGAGATATTGGGAGCTAATAAGGACAATATTAGAAAGGTGCAAGGAAAGATTCATCAGCATCTTGATGATTTTGGTGAGGGAATTTTTAACAAGGATGGGGAGAAAACACGAGAGTGTCTGGAAGTGGCCAAGTCCTTCTTCTCATGCAAGGATAAAAATTATGCTAATGGTGTAAATATGCCTTTGGTTATTGAGAGGATAGATGATCTTTTGGGTAATTATGGAAATGAGTGTTAAGTGATTCTTATGCTGGGTAAGAATAGTTTAGAACTGTGGATAGGGCGATAATCACGTTCTGAATTTTCTTAATTATTACCTAAACAATTGAAATGGATATCCTGTTTGAAATTGCGGTGAAACACAACACTATCAGATAATCTTTACCAAGCTTATTAGCTACCCAAAAAGAAGAAATATAGAGAAATAAATAAAAAATTGCTAAGAGAACGGCTTTAGAGACTTTGTGAAAGACATTTTAGAACGATAAAAGCTCATTGTTTTACAAAAAAAATGATCAACGGCTTTAGAAAATATAAGCATTTTAAGTGAATCAATACTCCGGTTATAGAGAAGATGATACAAGCCCTTTCTTTGTTGTAGCAACTCAAAGCCGACGTTCTTGAGTTCATATTTAAAGTTGGTATAAGCCTTGTTTTGTTATTTACCAAATCAAAACGATTTTCGATGGATATTATCATCATTACATTCTAAAGTCGTAAGATAAGGCAGCATTTTTCTATTATTATATAGCGTTGAATTAAATGATGACAAGATTTATAAAATGCAATAACCGTTTGATTCAATGGTGGTATGATCATTTCGACAATTGACCACTACGAAATAGGAGCGAATTGTCCCAAAATTCAGTTAGGAATCAATTAAATTGGAAGGAGGGACTATGAGAGCTTTAAACCAATGTTTAGGTTGCATGCTTTGCCGTCTGGATTACAAAAAAATACGATCTGTGGCCCGAAATTATACAATAAGAATGAAATGAGTATTTTTGAATTAAATTTGAATGTTTTACCATAGTTCTTTTGGTTGGTTATATTAAAACCTTTGGGTTATCGATTTTAAAAGTACTTTTTATGCTTATATATAGTGAAAAATTATACCTTCTCATTCTACTTTTGTGTGTTTCGACCTGGGGATATGCTTGGGCACAGGAAATGGGAAAATTACAAAATACTCAACTAGCCTTGTCTGATACTTCCAATACTGTTGATAAATACAAGTCGGAAATGTTAGATCGTATTGACAGCTTACGAAGCTATTATACAAAAGAGCATCCTCAGTACGATAGTTTACTTTTTTCTATTTATGATGGGTATAAACAGCAATACATTGACCTAGAATATCAGAAGGAAACAAAGAAGGCCCTCAAAATAGCACTGGCATGCGAAGCCGTTTTTATAGAAGAGCTAGAGGATAAGGTGCAGGCCGATCTTATTTACAATATTGCACATCTCTATGATAAGAATGAGCAATACCTGAAAGCCCTAAATTATTACCGTCGCTCCATAGAACGCTATGAAGCCATTCATGATGTCGAACGGCTGGACTTACGAAATGATTTGGCACTGGCTTATAACAACATCGGTGTGATACATGCCCATACGGGCTTTTTTACCAAGCGAAAAGAATGCTACTTAAAGGCCAAAGAGCTTTGGGAGTCCATGGACGAGGTGGATAAAACTAACCTGATTTCATTATATGGCAACTTATTGGAGTTATATGCCAAATATGGTGATCGAGAGGCCTCCGAAGAGCTAATAACGATGATCAATGACAAATTTGACCTATGGATGGCTGAAGATTCATTTGGCAAAGGAAGGAAGGAGTTGCAGGCTGAACACCCTCCGCAGATTTATCAGGTACAAAAGCACAGGTTAAATCTGCGATATTTGGGGTTTACAAACGATAGAACCAGTGGATTGGCGCATTGGGACAGCCTTAGTACGTATTTCAATAGCATGAGCCTTAAAGATCAGCAACGTTATTCCGACTACCTACTTGATGGCATTTATCGCGTTGCCACCTTGATGGTAGATCAGGATAATGTCAGTGAGAGAGCGGAGGAAAGGAAGTTTATTGATCTTGGAATGAAGGAAAGCATTAGATTGGGAGATCGGTATTATGAAATGATATTCCATACCCGACTGGTGACCTTTTATGAATATGCTACGGAGGATTTCGCAAATGCACTCATACATCTAGATAGCGCACTACAAATCGGAAAAGAAATGGATATCCGCGAGTTCAATTTGCTCAATATTTATCTCAAGAGAGGGGATATGCTACAAAAATTGGGACGTTTTGAAGAAGCGGAGGAAATGGCCTATCATGGTTTTTCCCTATTGTTAGGGGAGCCTGTGAGTGATTTGTTTACAATCCAACGAGAAGATTTTGTCCAACGCAATGATATTTATTACGTCGATGCACTTCGGGAGGTGGCCAAAATTTACAAAAACCAGTTTCGTAAAGGCGGAATTCTAGCACATGCCCAATTGGCCTATCACTTTTACACCATAGCCGCCGACCTTTTTCATGAATATTACCAAAAAGGTGTTTACAATCCATGGCTGGACATGACCAATAAGGATATCTCCGAAGGGTTGTTGTCCATGCATCTCGCACTTGGGATCACCGTTCATGACAAGCTAGTAAATACCTTGGAAAGAAACATGTCCCAACATCTATGGAAAGAGTTTGAGGCTAAATACCAGCAATTCTTATCCGTGCCTGACAGTTTGCTTATAAAACACAATATGCTTCAGACCAGCTTGGCCAGGGTAAAAAATGATACGATTGTTCTGTCCGAGGATCTGGAAAGATTAGAAAAGGAACTTTCAGCAAATGAAGCTGCAATCTCATCCTTTGATAAGAATTATTTTTCATTTTTTTCCGGTCAACTGGATATAAATAAATTAAGGAAGCGTCTCTCCAGGGATAAGGTGATATTAAGGTACATCGCCACGGATAAAAAGCTATTTGCTTTTGTGGTCAGGGCTTCCAGCGTCCGTGTAGTCGAGCTTGGGGCAAAGAAGCCTATTTTTGAGTTAGTCGAAAACTATCATGATCAAGTGAAATCCATTCAGGATCAGGCAATGGGATTGTCAAGAAAATTGTATGATCTATTGATAAGGCCTCTAGGGCTAAGCGAGCAAGGTATTAAAAACTTGGTCATTGTTCCTCAAAGCAAACTTAATCTTCTGGCTTTTGAGAGTATGGAGGATCCCAAAAGTGGTCGTTTGTTGATAGAGGATTATGAGATTAGTTATGCTTATTCGTTAAAATTGTGGGAGTTACAGCGAAATTCGGGAGCGTATTCTTCCGGTAAAAATAGTATCGCAGCTTTTGTCCCAGAATACCCCAAGTCCTATCTTGCCGCTATGGAAGAGGAGCATGTAACACGTGGCCGGTTGACGTATTTGGAAGGGGCTTTATCCGAAGCCCGATACATTGTAGATAAAATGGGAGGAGATGTTTTCTATAAAGAGGCTGCTAATAAAAATCGTTTTGTAGAGTCCATAGGTCATTACCAATTATACCATTTTGCTACTCACGCCATGGTAGACCATGCCAATTATGAAAATTCGGGTATTTATTTTCAGGATGGAGAGACTCTTTCCTACTCAGAATTATATCAAATGCGTTTCCCGGCTGAAATGGTGGTACTAAGTGCTTGCAACACGGGAATAGGTGAACTGCATGAAGGGGAAGGCTTGATGAGTCTTTCCCGCGCACTCACTTATGCCGGGGTAAGAACTTCTGTATATAGCTTATGGCAGGTTCCTGATGAAGAAACTGCCGTATTGATGAAGTCTTTCTATAAGTATTTGGTAGAAGGATACGGTAAAGAGGAAGCTCTTGCTATGGCCAAAAGGACTTTTTTGGATGATTTTCCGATGAAACGGCATCCGTTTTATTGGGCAGGATTCGTTCTGAACGGGAATTTGGAAGCCCTACCACTTGAGGACCGTTCGGGAAAATTCTGGAAGTGGGGCGGCTATCTGATCATTTTGCTGCTTCTATTGGGGATAATAGTTTATGCTTATCGCAAGAAGAAAGGAACAAGGACAGGAAACTAAGCCTACCGGAGCCTTTTCAAGAGCTGGGCAGCTGGGTTGGCCAAGGGGTGACTGGTTTGTTCGACTTTTTGCAAATAGATTTTTGCCTTTGGTATTTGTTGATTGTCCAGGAAGGCGAGGCCCAAGTACCAATGGGCTACTTCGGTATAGCGACCCTCTACAGTCCAATCGTGCTGGTCCAACAATGGAATGGCTTCTAGGGACCTGTTGGAAGCCATCAGGGAAACGGCTTGGTACAAAAGGGCATATTCTTTACCGCCATCCCGATACAACTGCTCAAATACAGGAACAGCTTTTTCGTATTGACCTTGGTCATATAGGTGAAATGCGTGTGATTTTAAGTCATCCTCTACATTGTCATCTCCACGGACTACAGGGGCCACCACATTAGGATAAGGCTCAAAATAGGTCATATAGAGGTGGTTTGGTTGGGGATTGATCATAGTACTGGCCAACCAAGTCAGGCCAATCAATAATACCACCCCTGCAGCAACATGCCACCAACGAAGACTGTAAGTCTTTGTGGGATTGTCCAGTGACTGTAAATCTGCCTTCAAATTGGCCCTTTCTTCACGGATAATGGCAGCTTTTAGTTGTTTTTGGAATTCAACCTCTGATGAAAACTCCTTGTCGATAGCCATCAGTTCCTCAAATTCTTCCAGTTGATGGGGGCTGAGGCTGTTTTCAAAATATTTTTCAATCAATTCGTTTCTACTGCTTTTCATAAGCTCCCACAATCTCTTTTAATTGTTTTAAACACCTTGATTTTTGACTTTTGACCGTATCCTTTGAATCATAGCGGAGGGCCTGTTGGATTTCATCCAGTTTTTTGCCCTCGTAATAGAAAAGGCGTAAAACTTCTTGGCACTTTTGGCCAAGTTTTCGATATGCTTGTTGAAGTAGGATTGCCTTTTCATCTTCCAAGTCCATTCCATACGGATCAATTTCCTCAAATAAGTTGGTTTCCTCTATGGGAATGTTGACGTGCGGAGCCTTCCCTTTATTCCTCAAATATTCCATAAGTTTATGTTTCCCAATAGCAAACAGGTAGGTTTTGAGGCTGCTTTGCAATGTAACCAATTTTCCACTTAGGATATTTTCGTATAGTATTATGACGCTGTCCTGATAAATGTCCAGGATCATATCCTCTTCCTTAGTGTACTTTTTTGCAAAGTCAACAAATTGGGGCTTGTGTATTGTATAAACCTTCCCTAGGTCCTTTTTATTACCGTCACGTATATTTTGAATGAGTCGCTCCTCTTTATTCATTTATGGTAAAATCAGATAAAAAGTAAACACTTGGTGGCCAAAACTACAATTTTTTTTCATGTACATGTTTACTTTTTCCAACATTTCACATGAAGTATATAAAGGTTCATTTGGCAATCTCTCAAGGTATACAAAATGTTGAAGGAGAATCATGCATGGACCGATCAATCAAGTTCTTTTTAAAGTAAATCACTTTTGTTATGAAAAAATTAATGATCATTGGCGTGCTTTTGTGCGCCTTTACCTTTAACGCTATTGCCCAAAAGGGAGACCTAGGCCTAAATACAGCGGCTATGGTCGGTTTGCCTATTGGTGATTTTGGCGATGCTTATGGTATGGGCTGGGGAGTTTCCCTTAAAGGGCTGTACCATTTGAATTCAGTCGGTCAAGTTACCCTTTTCACCGGCTATTCTCAGTTTGGGCTGAAAGATACCTATGACGAAAACCTAAAAGGATCTTTGGGTATTATCCCCGTATTTGCTGGGTATCGCCGTCAGCTGGGCAAAGTGTACCTCGAGCCCCAATTGGGACTTTCTATAAACCGCAGTAACCTGAAAGCAGACTTTGGAGATGCCGGAAACTTGTCAGGAAGCGCTTCGGATACTTCTTTCGGCTATGCCGCCTCCATTGGTTATCTATTGGGTGACGTGGATCTCTCATTGAGCTATCAGGGTTTTTCCCTTTCCAATCAAGGGCTTGGATTCATTGGGCTCCGTGTCGGGTATCAATTTAAACTTAACTAAACCGTATTATGATGAAAAAGCAGTATTTATTGGAGACAAAAATTGTATGTGCCCTTATGATGGGATTGTTTTTAGTCCTGACCGCTTGTAGTGACAACGAGGATGAACAACCTCAAGAGGAAATTCTGCCTCCCATTGTACTAGCCTGTGATTATTTTAATGAAGACCGGGTCTTGGAAAACGATCCTCGAAGACCCGTTGATTATGTCATTGAATGCTGGGCTAACGTTCAGGGAGCCCTTAAAATAAACCCAGGGGTAGTGGTTGCTTTTGAAAAGGACGCAGGGCTTTATGTTAACCTTGGCAATAAATTGTTCGAAGTAGTGGGGAGACAGGAAGAGCCAGTGGTTTTCACGGGTACAGTCCAACAGAAAGGGCATTGGAGAGGCCTGTTTTTTACCGAAGCCCACAATCTTAATAATACCATAGAGCACACCGTGATCGAATACGCTGGATCACAAAACCTCACCTCCTCTTCTCCGGTTTACGAAGGTTCCTTGGCCATAAGAGGCGTTTCAGGTACCCCTCCGCAAGCCCTTTCCTTAAGCCATGTTGAAATTCGCAATGGGGGAAGTGTTGGTTTGGACTTTCATGGAGTTCAAACAAATTCCACTGTTTCAGCTTCCAATCTTATCATTACTGGAAATGAGGACGTTCCCGTAAAGGTGTCCGCTGAGATGGCACATGTATTTGATAATACGTCATCTTATTCAGGTAATGCATCAGATTTCTTGAACATTACTTCATCCTATTACGAGATTGAGGAAAAGACGGTTACTTGGCAACAATTGGATGTTCCGTACTTGGTGGACAGTAGGGTGCAAATTACTACCAATGGCCACTTGACCATAGAGGCAGGTACAGAAATGCAGTTTAAAAGTGAGGCATACCTACAGGTTTCATCTGGCTGGGCAACCGATGCCCCAAGCCTGAAAATCCAGGGAACTGCTAGCGATCCTGTTCATTTGAAGGCCCATAATGGTACCAACTGGGGAGGGATTTACTATGGCTTTACCGAGGAGGAAAATGTTATTGAACATGCGGTTATTGAACACGCCAAAGGAGACTTCCCTGTGGGCAATATCCAGAATACCGGAGCCGTCTATATGCATGCCGATCCCATGCTTACCGTTACCAATACCACATTCCAGGATTTGCCCAACTACGCTTTTTTTGCTTATACCGGAGCAAGTTCCTCGCAACCGGAGCTTCCTAACCTTAACAGGTCCAGTAACACTTATATCAACGTGGCCAAAGGAGAAGCTGGTTTAGGTTACTTGGGCTGGAACAATAAACCATAATAATTCCAGAAAAAAAGGACAAGATTTCTGCCCAATACGATATCTCAAGTATTGGGCAGATCTGTGGTTGCCAGGGATGAAAATATATTCTTCAATATTGATTTAAGTAGTTATGAAGTACATGAAACAAAATTATGTAACAGCAATTTTCCTGCTTGGACTGGGGTTGGCAATGGCCTGTTCAAATGATGATGTCGAGCCTGAAAAGCAAAATGCTTTGGAGGTGGGTGGTTCGATCAGTGGAGTGGTAAATGGAAAAGAGGTGAATTATCATGAGGTAAAAGTGGTGCTTTATGGTGGCTCCAACACGGTAGGAATCATTGGGAGGGATCAAGTTCACGAAGATACTACCAATCAGGTACGGGTGGTTTTGCCCTTAGAGCCAACTACAGGAACTTTTGACCATAGTGATAGCGGATTTGATGTGAATTATGAAGTGATCACATTCAACTATGAAAACGGGTATGGATTTAACAGGGAGAAGACCTCCCAAATAAGTGTTACCGATTATAAAGAAATAGGGTCCAAACTGGATACCACTTTTTATAGGGTAAAAGGCACTTTTGAACGTTATGGGATGCGCAACATGAACAGTGAAACCATCAATATCCAAAATGGTGAATTTGACTTCGTCTATGGGATTTGGTTTTAACGTCTCATTGCAAATTACACGGAAAGAACTTGTTAATTATAACAAAAACATGATGAAAACAAAACAACTCATATCAAGTCTGATGCTGATACTTTGTGTATGCACAGTACCAGCCTTTGCGCAAAATATTGACGAAAGAGACATTATCGGTACCTGGGAAATCCAGGGAACCCTTATGGGGGATGATGGATCGGGCGCGCTTTTGCCCCACAAGAATGTTTCACCCGATTGCAAAGATTACAGTGTATTCCTGGATGACCATTCCGGAAAAGATGTAAGACACAAGCAGGATTGTGAAGCCAGAGAGCAAGAATTTTCTTGGGAAATCAATGGGGATGTATTGACATTGTCACGAGGGGAACGCAGCATCGAATGGCACATAGCAAATATAGAGGAGGACATATTGACCGTAGGTGTACAGATGAGGGCCGATTCAGAAAAAAGAATGTATGTGGAGTATAAGAAAATGGAAAAGCAATTAAAATCTGAAGATCAATGAAACGATTAAATAATACGATCATGCTTCTGACATCAATGATGGCGTTCGTGCTAATGTTCGCATGCTCAGAAAATGAGGACAGTAACGGTCCACTCAATACCAATGGCACACAC